>NZ_PIRO01000006.1 GCF_003048905.1 Campylobacter concisus | reverse complement strand
ATTTTGTTTTGATGAATTTTCAATATTTTAAATATATTATTCTGAAAGTAAATATCAACTATAATTTTTAATAATTTTTAAAAATTTAGCATATTTAAGGCGAGAGAAATTTTTGAGATAAAAATTTTTAAAAGCCCAAATTGATTAAATTTTTAGGCTTTTAAAGTTGCATTAAAATGGCCAGATAGCTTCCATAAGCCTTGTGCCCCAAGGTTTTTTGGTAGATTTGTCTAGCTCACCCTCTGTTTTATATAAAATTTTAGCGTCAGCTATGTATTTTGAGTCGATTTCATTATTTTGTGATATATCGTAAGGTCTGATAACACCACTTACTTGCATGATCTGCTTTTCGCCATTTATAAGTAGCTCGCGGCTACCTTCTATGAAATAGTTGCCATTATTTAGTATTTTTATGATCCTAGCTGAAATGGTTGCGGTAAATTTCTCGCTTCTATTGCTCGTGCCACTTCCTGTAAATTTATTGCCACCGCCTGCTTTAAAGCCGATATCGCCGTATTTGTTTAGATTATCAGCTATATTTGAAAGTGGAGCAGCTCCAGCTGTGAAAACACCGCCACCAAGCGAGATAGTGCTATCTTTATTTGTACTTTTGCTACCAGTTGAAGTTTGGCTTGCATTTTCTGAGATAACGATAGTCACGATGTCATTTACATTCATCGCTTTTCTATCTGAAAATAGCGGATTTTCGCCCTTT
The DNA here is from genome assembly GCF_003048905.1 of Campylobacter concisus. Lineage (NCBI taxonomy): Bacteria > Pseudomonadati > Campylobacterota > Epsilonproteobacteria > Campylobacterales > Campylobacteraceae > Campylobacter > Campylobacter concisus. The sequence continues at coordinate 65,719 of NZ_PIRO01000006.1, read as the reverse complement.
CCAAAGAGGCTGCCAGCGTTGCTTTGTCCGGTTCCACTATCTTTTGAAGGGAGTTGCTCGACGTAAACTGGGGGTTTCATATTGATATGAGGATCAGCGCTTGGTGTGCAGCCAGTGCAAATAATGCCCGCAGATAAGACGAGCCAAATCGTTTTATGGTTCATAAAAAATGCCTTAAAATAAGTATCTTTGTGCTAAAATTAAGCAATTTAAGTTCCTAAAAAGGTCGCAAATGAAAAGTTGTTACGTTTTTACAGACAAAAATTTAGCACATCTGCAAGAAATTATAGCTACAAAATTCAAAAAAGTTGAGATTTTTAAGATAATCCCAGATGAAAACGATAAAAATAACTTAATAAATTCAAACGAAAAAGAGTTTTTTCTAAAATTTATAGATAAATTTGAAGAGTTAAAAGCCAAAAGCGACTTTGTCATAGTTCTTGGCTGTGAGAGCTTTAGTGTCTTTGGCAAAAGCGAGCTAAATTTAAAACTAGCAAGAAATTTAAACGCTCCAATTTTTAACGAAAACGCAAGCGAACTAAAAGCACTAAATCCAAACTCAAAGCTTCTCATTAGTGATAATATTGATGAAATTTTAAACTATCAAGCCCAGATCGTCACTCCTTTTAAATTTCAAAGCCTGCTTCTAAAAAGGGCCAAAGTAGCAAACAAGACCGTTGTTTTACCAGAGAGCGACGATGAGAGAATTTTAAAAGCAGCTCACATCGTGCTAGAAAAAGGTGCGGCAAATATCATCTTGCTAGGACTTGAAGATGAAATTTCAAAAAAAGCGGCCGCTTTGGGGCTAAATTTAAGCAAAGCCAAAGTGATCAATCCAGAACAAAATGAGCTAACAAAAGAATTTGCAAAGAAAATTTATGAGCTTAGAAAGCATAAAGGCGTGGACGAAGTCAAGGCAAACGCACTTGCTAAAGATAAAATTTACTTTGCTACGATGCTAATTCATGAAGGCATAGCTGATGCCTTGGTAAGTGGTGCTACAATGAGCACGGCTGATACGATCCGCCCAGCTTTGCAGATCATAAAAACAAAGCCAAATGTAAGTGTGGTAAGTGGGGCATTTTTCATGGCACTTGAAGAGGAAATTTTACTCTTTGCCGACTGCGCCGTCACGCCAAATCCAAGCGCAGATGAGCTAGCTAGCATCACGCTAAGCAGCGCTCAAACGGCAAGTGCTTTTGGACTTAGCCCAAAGATCGCCATGCTAAGCTACTCTACGGCTGATAGTGGAAGTGGGCCTGATGTGGAGTTTGTAAAAGAAGCTGCTAAAAAAGCTAGCGAGCTTGATGCAAATTTAAAAATCTCAGCGCCAATTCAGTTTGACGCAGCCGTTGATCTAAGTGTCGCTGGCAAAAAGATGCCAAACTCAGAGGTTGCTGGGCATGCAAATGTCTTTATTTTTCCAAATTTAAACTGTGGAAATATCTGTTACAAAGCAGTTCAGCGAAGCGCAAACGCCCTAGCCGTAGGTCCGATACTTCAAGGATTAAAAAAGCCGGTTAATGACCTAAGCCGCGGTTGCCTCGTTGAAGACGTGGTAAATACTATCTTAATCAGTGCCATACAAGCAGGAGAATAATATGAGAATTTTGGTTTTAAACTCGGGTAGTAGCTCAATAAAATTTCAACTTTTTGCAATGGATACCAAAACCAGTCTAGCAAGCGGTCTAGTCGAGCAAATCGGTAGCTCCAGCTCAAGAGCGGTACTAAAAGCGAATGGTGAAACCTACGAGATAAAACGCTTCATAAAAGACCACCATGACGGACTTGAGGCGATGAACGAGCTCTTTGTCACTTCACACACCTTGCACGATCTAAGCGAGCTTGATGGTATCGGACACAGGATAGTTCACGGCGGCGAGAGCTTTTTTAGCTCGATGATCGTTGATGAGAGCGTCATCAAAAAGATCGAGGAGATAAGTCCACTTGCCCCTCTTCATAACCCAGGGCACCTTGCTGGCATTAAAAACGCAATGAAAGAGAGCAAAAATGTGCCTCACGTGGTCGTTTTTGACACGGTATTTCATCAAAGCATGCCAGAGTACGCCTACCGCTACGCTCTACCTTATGACGTTTGCAAGACTCATCATATCAGAAAATACGGCTTTCACGGCACATCGCATAGATACGTCTGCAAGCAAGCGGCCAAAATGCTTGGCATAGAATTTGATAAATTTAACGCTATCTCACTTCATCTAGGTAACGGCGCCTCAGCCTGTGCAGTACAAAATGGCAAAAGTATCGATACCTCGATGGGGCTTAGCCCACTTGAAGGGCTCATAATGGGCACAAGAAGTGGCGATATGGACCCAGCAGTAGTCATCTACTTGCTAAATATCGGTGTTTTAAAATGGAATGAGATTGACAACTTTTTAAACAAAAAAAGCGGACTTTTTGGAATTTGTGGCTCAAGCGACATGAGAGAGGTTGTGGCTAAAATGCAAAATGACGAGCGAGCAAAGCTTGCTTTTGAGATGTTTTGCTACCGAGTAAAAAAATATATTGGCTCATATTACGCCATTTTAGGACGCGTTGATGCGCTCATATTTACCGGTGGCATAGGAGAAAACGCACCAAATACAAGGCAAAAAATTTGTGACGAATTAAAGCATCTTGGCATTCACATAAATCACGATCTAAATTTCCAAGACATGCGAGGCGAGAGATGCATAGACGGGGATGACGCTAAGATAAAAACACTCATCATCCCAACAAATGAAGAGCTAGAAATCGCGATAGAAACGGCTAGAGTAATAAAAGAGAACAAAGCCAAATAAATAGTTGCTTAAAATAAAATAGTTATTTTGTATTTTGCCAAACTTAACATATAAATTTTAAGTCTAGTTCGTTTTAAAATAGAATTAGCATTATTTTTAGGCTACGAGATAAAAAGCTTTTGCGATTTTAAGCTCGCAAAAGCTTGCAATCAATTTTTCTTAAAAAATCTCAAAATTTTTGCTTGGAGTTTAAACTGATCTGAAAGCTCCATTATCGGATAAGCTCCAGCGTATTTTTTGCCACCAGGCAGGTCTTTGCTAACGCCACCACGTGCAGCGATCTGCGCGAAGTCGCCCACTTTTACATGACCAGCTGAGCCGCTTTGTCCGCCCATTACGACGTTTCTACCTAGTACTGTTGAGCCAGCAAGGCCAGTTTGTGAGACGATTAGGCAGCCATTTCCAAGCTCGCAGTTATGGCCTATTTGAACAAGATTATCTATCTTTGTGTAGTTTGCGATCACTGTGCTTTCAAAAACACCACGATCTATCGTCGTGCAAGCACCGATCTCGATATAATCGCCTAAAACAACATTGCCATTATGATAAATTTTTACATGCTCGCCAGTTTTTGTATGTGCATAACCAAAGCCATCGCTTCCGATCACACAGTTTGCCAGCAGATGACACTCGTTACCGATGACGCAGTCGTTATAAATGACTACGTTTGGGTGGATGATGCAGTTTTTGCCGATAGTCACATTATCGCCCAAAAATGCTCCAGCCATGACTATCGTATTTTCACCAATGCTCACATTTGAGCCGATATAGACATTTGGCATTATCTTTGCACTCTTGGCGATATTTGATGGCTTTGGCTCACAAAAAAGTGGCTTAGCATAATCTTTACTAAGCAAGGCAAATGCAAGGTGCGGGTTATCACACACAAGTGCGACCATACCAGCTGGCACCAAGTCTAAAAGCGATTTTGTCACCAATATGGCTCCAGCGTTTGATGTGCTTATAAATTTTGCATTCTTCTCGCCGTCGCAATATGTTAGCTCAGCTTTATTTGCATTTTTTAAAGAATTTAAGGCAAAAATTTCTATATCTTCTCCGCTAAAAGTAGCATTTACTTTTGAGGCTATTTCACTTAGTTTCATCATATATCCATTATCACAGATCCGCCGCGCACGACGTCAACTGGGTTAAATTTCTTTATTGATTTTAAAAAGCTCTCGATCCTACTCGCATCGTCAGCCACCATGACAACGATGTAGTTTTCATTTGTGTTTGTCACGATACCGTTGTATGCTTTTAGTATCGCTTCAAGGCCAGCAAAATTTTCACCAAGCGGAATTTTCACAAGAGCCATCTCTTTTTCGACAAATTCGCCACTTTCTATGACCTTATACGTTGGTATGAGCTTGTGAAGCTGTTTTACGATCTGCTCTAAAACTCTCTCGTCGCCACTTGTTACGATACTTAGCCTTGAGAAGTTACTCTCAGGTATCGGAGCAACGGTGAGCGTATCGATGTTGTAGCCCCTGCCCGCAAAAAGCCCAGAAATTCTAGCTAAAACGCCGTGTTCATTTAAAACTATAACCGAAATCGTTCTTCTGATACTCATTTTTCTTCCTTGCTCTTTAATATCATATTATAAATCGCAGCTCCAGCTGGAACCATAGGAAGCACATCCTCAAAGCGGTCGATCCTAACGTCGATCATCGCTGATTTTTTGCTATCGATCGCCTCTTTTAAAGCCTTTCTAAACTCATCCTTGCTCTTGCAAACAAAGCCAATTCCGCCAAATCCTTCAGCTATCTTTACAAAATCAGGCTGCAAGCTAAGATCAGTCGATGAGTAGCGTTTTTCATAGAAAAATGTCTGCCACTGACGAACCATGCCTAAGAAGTTGTTGTTTAAAATGATGTTTATAACGGGCATATTTATCTCATGAGCCGTCATTAACTCTTGGATATTCATAAGTATTGAGCCATCGCCTGTAAAATTTATAACAAGATTGTCTGGTTTTGCACATTTTGCGCCGATCGCTGCAGGGAGGCCATATCCCATTGTGCCAAGTCCGCCGCTTGTGACAAGCTGTCTTGCTCGGTTAAACGGATAAAACTGCGCCACCCACATTTGGTGCTGGCCGACATCTGTTGAGATTATCGCATCAGCTCCTGCTATCTTTGCGGTCTCTTCGATGACCCATTGTGGTTTTAAGACCTTGTCACTATCTGTGTAGCCAAGTGGATTTAGTTTAGAATATCTATCTAAAATTTCTCTCCATGGTGCGTAGTTTTCAGGCTTTGCATTGACTTCTTCATAAAGCTCGGTTAGCACGTTTGTAAGATCACCAACTATCGGAAAATGGGCATTTATGATCTTTGAGATAGAGCTTGGATCAATGTCGATGTGGATAATCTTTGCATGTTTGGCAAACTCATCCGTCCTGCCAGTGATCCTGTCACAAAATCTAGCTCCAAGCGAGATGAGAAGGTCGCACTCGCTTAAAGCCATATTTGAAGCGTAGCTACCATGCATGCCTGCCATGCCTAAATTTAGCTCATCTTTTGCATCAAGCACGCCAAGAGCCATAAGCGTTTCGACTGCTGGAATACCAGTTTTTTTCATAAATTTACGGATGATCTCGCTAGCTCCAGATGCGACCGCGCCACCACCGATGTAAAGAAGCGGCCTTTTAGCTTCATTTATCGCAACTGCTACTTTTTTTATCTGTTTTGAGTTGCCCTTATATGTCGGTTTGTAACTTGGAATAGAAATTTCTTTTGGATATACAAAATCTCCAAGTCTTGATGTGATATTTTTTGGGATATCGATATGAACTGGTCCTGGACGGCCTGATCTTGCGATGTAAAAGGCCTCTTTTATGATACGAGGTAGCTCTTCAACGCTATTAACCAAGAAGTTATGCTTAACACAGGGGCGTGAAATGCCGACTGCATCGATCTCTTGAAAAGCATCTGTACCGATCATAAATGTTGGCACCTGACCGCTTATAAGCACGATCGGTATGCTATCACTATAAGCTGTTGCAAGGCCAGTGACAGCATTTGTAAAGCCAGGGCCACTTGTCACAAAAGCAACGCCAACTTTACCACTAACCCTAGCGTATCCATCGGCCGCGTGAACGGCTGCTTGCTCGTGGCGAACCAAGACGTGTTTAAAATAAGTCTGCTTGTATGTTTCGTCGTAGATATTTAAAGCTGCACCGCCAGGATAGCCAAAAACTATCTCAACGCCCTCTTCGTGCAAGGCTTCGCTTATCATCTGTGAACCAGAAATCTGTTTTATCATCACTTTAGCCTTTTGATAAATTTATCGCAGATTATATCCCAAAGCATTTTAAATCCATTTTAACTTTCTAGCGAATTTTAGGTATTGCTTTGATTTTCTTGAAATTTTTTTAACTAGTTTAGAAAAATAATACAAAATATTTTACATAAAATTAAACATATTATTTTTAGTAAAATTGATAAATTTAAGTGAGCAAAGACTATAAAATTTTAAGAGACAAAACTCATTTGTATAAATTTTAGGCTTAATTTTTTTAATTAAATTAAGTCTAAAATTTTACTTCATTTTTATATCATTTAGCTTTTTAACGGTCTCGTCAAAGTTATCAGAATTTATAAAAACATTAATATTTTCATTTTTCTTATAGACTTTATCGTAGTATTTTGTGAGTAAAATTTCAGCTACTTTAGCAATGTCATTTTCATTAAATTTAGCCACAGCTTCATCTCTAGCTTTTTTATCGATAAATGGTGAAATTTTCTTCATACACTTGTCAAAAAAGGTTTTATCCACACTTTTATAGTCATCTACTATACAAGAAATTCTTTTTTCTAAACTTGCGCTCACTTCGACATTTATGCCACTACGCATCGCCTCATAAAGACTTTTTGGCAGACTTAATGAGCCTATCCTTCTGCTCTCACCCTCAATAAAGCAAATTTTATCTTCTAGCGTTGTGAGCTTTTCAAATAACGCATCTTCAAAGCTTTTTTGGCTTGGCTGCACGCCGTTTATCGCTCCAAAGACAGAGCCTAAATGATTTGCCATAGCTTCAAGGTCTATTGACGGGCTTAGAGCTCTTATGAGCTTACTTTTGTAGCAGCCAGTATTTCCAAAAAGAGTGATAAATTTTGTGCTCAAAGGTCGATTTAGAAATTCTAAAACGTGATTTCTATAAGCTTTATAGCCACCACTAAGCCTAAAAACTCTATATCCTATCATGCTTAGAACATAGCCAACAGAATTTGATCTAAGCCCGCCTTTAGCGCAGTAGATGCCAATAGCTGAACCAACCTTGGCTCTTTTATAAACCTCATCAATGATATTTTGTAAATTTTTGCAGATATATTTTGCACCAAGGCTCTTTGCTAGGGATCTATCGCTTTTATAGAGCGTGCCTACCTCTTTATGTTCTGCATCATTTAAAGCGTATAAATTTATGGCATCTTTTATGTGCGAATATAAAAATTCATGTGGCGATCTTGCGTCTATTAAAATTTCAAAAGAGCTTCTTTTCTCTAGCCACTGCTCTACATCAAGCTCAAATAACGGCACTAAATGCCTTTTTTAGTTTCTCAAAAAGCGGATAAAATGGCGTGCCATTTACTCTCACATCAGAGATGGTGGTTATAAAATTTGTATCACCATTCCACCTTGGCACAAGGTGATAATGCACGTGCTCAGCTATGCCAGCTCCTGCGGCCTTGCCTAAATTCATACCTATATTTACGCCATTAGCATAAAGCTCTTTTTTTAAAATTTCAACTCCAAGCCTTACAAATTTACTCATCTCAAACCAAGTCTGCTCGTCAAGCTCTTCGATCTTATCGGTGTGGTGGTTTGGTATTATCATAAAATGACCTGGAGAATACGGATATAAATTCATAATCCCAAAACAATGTTTAGCTCGAAAAAGCACACCATTTTTATCATCATCATCTGAGTTTATAACATCACAAAAAACACAGCTATCTTTTTTGGCACTAAAGTATTCGCTTCTCCAAGGAGCACAAAGGTGCTGCATTACTCGCCCTCCTTTATCTTTTTGACGGCATTTTTTATATCGTCTTGCCTCATAAAATGCTCTCCTATCAAGAAAGCATCTACGCCTATTTTGCTTAGCTGCCTAAGCTGTTCATGCTCGTAAAGACCGCTTTCAGCGACTATTATCTTGCCATTTGGCAAAAGTGGTATGAGCTTCTCGCAAAGGCTCATATCCATCGTAAAATCATCTAAATTTCTGTGATTTATACCTACTATATTTGCTCCTGCAAAGATAGCCTTTTTCACATCACTCGCGTCGTGAGTTTCAACCAAAACCTCGAGCCCTAAATGATGAGCGTAGTCTAAAAGCTCTTTTAGCTCATTTTGAGTTAGTGCTTTTGCGATGAGCAAGATAAAGTCTGCCCCATAAACAAGAGCTTCTAGAATTTGATACTTATCAACGATAAAATCTTTTCTAAGGATCGGCCTTGATGCGTAGCGCCTAACTTGAGTGATATACTCGATGTTGCCTTTAAACCAATGTGGCTCAGTCAAGATACTAAAAGCATTTGCGTATGGCTCGTATTCCTGAGCGATTTTTATAGGTTCAAAGTCTTCTCTTATCACCCCCTTACTTGGGCTTGCTTTTTTGATCTCAGCTATTATTTTTATCGGCTCGTTTTGACTTGCTCTAAGCGCACTTAAAACATCTCTTGGCACGTATGGGTTATAAGCTAGTGAGCGACCAAGCCACTCCTCAGGGAAGTCTGCTTTTCTTTTTTCAAGATCATCTTTAGTCTTTTTAATTATCTCATCAAGTATCATTTTTTAAGCCTTTTGTTTAGATTTATTATACAGCGCTCTATTAGGTGCAAATGCTCTTTTGCCTCTTTTGAAGTCCTAAAATCAACATCTTTCATCGCATGCTGCATAATGCTTTTTGCCTTTTTGCACTCACCAAGTTTAAAATATCCCCACGCTAGCGAATCCTCATAATAAGGCGACTCAGGCGAGATAGCAAGCGCTTTTTGCACAAGCTCTATACCCTTTCTAGGGTCAATATCATGATCTATCAACAAGTAGCCATAATAGTTAAAAAACATATCATTTTCTAGTTTTGGCACGCTAGCTTCAAATTTATCTAAAATTTCAGCCATTTTTTGTTCGTTCAAGTTATCTTTATTCATCTCGTATTCGTAAATCGCGGCTTTTGCTAAAAAATTTAAATCCCTGCTATCGTTATAAATTTTAACAGCAAGTATATATGCATCACCAAAATTACTAGTTGCCGCATAAAGATCCATAAGCGCTATATCGTTGTAGCTATATTTTTTTAAAATTTCAATTGCTGCTTTGTAATTTTTATCATAGATAAAAAACTGCACGATCTTATCAATATACGAAGTATCGTGATTTAGCTCATAAAGCTCTTCAAAGAGTTCGATCACTTTTGGGAAATTTCTTTGCTGAGAGTAAATTTCAGCCAAAAGCTCGCAAGTCTTTAGCGTGCAGCCTTGTTCATCTCTAAATTTTTCAAGATATTTTGTAGCGTCTTTTATCTTATCCATGCGATTTATCAAAATATCAACGATGCGGAGCAAATTTTCTTCTTCTTGCTTTAGTGAGTATGCCTCTTCAAAGTATTTTAGTGCAGTCGTTGTTTCATTTTGCATCATACAAATTGTGCCAAGCATGAGTAAATTTTGAGCATTTGGCTCTTTTGTAGCAAGCTCTTGCATTAAACTTTTAGCCTCATTTAGCTTTGAAAGATTTACTAAATTTGCTACCTTTATACGGATAAAATCGCTATCGTCTTTTAAACTTTTTTCGCCTTCACTTATCAAAGCGTCTAAATTTTCATTTTTTGTAGCAAAGGCGAGTTTGATCGCCTCTTTTAAATAAGCTTTTTGATTTGTATCTTTAAAAATGTTTGAGTAAGCTTGAATGCTAGCATTCACATCTCCACTATCTTGAAACAATAAAGCCTGCATTAGACGTAAATTTATACTTTTATTATCATCAGCCAAAAGTAGCTGCGAGTTAAAAAATACGCTCATAAAAAATACTAAAATTTTACGCCAATACATTCTGCTTTTAGCTCCTTTAAATTTTTTTTAAAATAATTCCAAAACGGAAAAGTCCTACACTGCTGTGGCCTTAGCTCATAAACTGAGCAGTTTTTATTTTTTTCATCAAAAAATACACAAGCAAAGCCATCTTCATAGGGCTTCTCTTTTATGCTACACCTTAGACCAACTCTTATTAAAAACTGCTTTTCAAACTCATCTTTACTCATATGAAATGCAGTGCAAAATTTTGAAATTTCTTCTTCATTTATCCAGATGTAGCCACTCTCTCCCGTGCAACACTTGCCGCCGCAGCTCTCACAAAAGCTGGCATCAAACTCATAGTTAAAGCCTTGCACCCTCACGCTAGCTCCTGATAATCGATGCTCTTTGTATCAGCTTTTTTAAAAATTTCAATCGCCTCTTTTGTATGCGAGCCATTTTCGCTCATTACCAAAGGTGGCAAAATTTTTAACTTTGAGTTTGAATTATTTCTTACCTCAAACAAGGCTAAATTTGCTGGTTTATCAGCCTTTGTATGAATAAATTTTAGGCTTACTAAATTTAGCTTAAACTCTTTTAGGCACGCTACAATCTGACTAAGATCATCAGGTGCATAGCAAAAAAACGCCCTTTTGTGAGGTTTTAAATTTACACTTATACCTTTTATAAAGTCTTTTAAACCCAAAGAGCTTGTGTATCTACTAGCCTTTATATGCTCATCTTCGCTCTGCTTTGCACCCTCGTGATAAAATGGCGGATTTGATACGATGAGGTCAAATTTCTCACTATCTTTAAAATCTGCAAAATTAACATTTATAATTTCTGCCTCCAAGCCGTTCTTACTGGCATTAAATTTAGAAATTTCACCATTTATTTGTAAGATATCAAGCAAGCTTAGGCTGGAATTTTTAAAGTCGCGTTTAAGTAAAAGCCCAAGTATCCCGCACCCTGCACCAACGTCTAAAATCCTGCCAGAAAAATTTTTCAAACTTGAGCTTATAAAATCATAAAGTACCAGTGTATCGCTGTTGTAGCGATAGCCACTTTTTAGCTGAGCCAAGATCATCTATAAACCTTGATGATAAAGCCGCGCGTGACATCTTTTACGATCACTTCTGAGCTAAAGCTGATCCTTGCAAAATCGCCAAATTCTTCTTTTATAAGCTCGGCTGCTGCCTTTGCACGCTCTTTGCCAACGCCATAATTTACATAGCTATTTAGCCTGCCAAGATCGTCTTTTTTGATGCTTTGAGCCACATTTGATGGGATGACAAAATTTTTCTTATCTACGATCGGAATTATCTCATAAAGGTAGTTTGAGTTAAATCTTTGCAAAAATTCGCTCACTCTATTCTTACACATCACGCTAACCTTATCTTTTGCGTCCATGTCATCGCACTCAAGACTAGAGATCAAAACTAGCTTTGTTGGCGTCTCTGGCTTAGTTGTCGCCTGCAAGATATTTTTTAAATTTACATTTTCATTTTCAAGCTCATCTTGCCTGTTTAAATTTTGCTCGATATCTTTTTGAAGTTCGATGATCTTGGCATTTACTGGACTTCCTTTTACGCTAGATGAGCTAAGTTCATTTATTTTAGAATTTAACCTCTCAATCGTCTTATTGCTCTCGTTTAACTTATGTTTTGCACTTTCAAGCTCATTTTGTAAGCTTAGTAAATTTTTACCGCCACTTTTATTGCTATCAGCAAAAAGAGCCGACGTATCAGCTATCTTCTTTTGCAAAATATTTATTTGCTGACGCAAAATTTCATAATTTTGCATATCGATCTTTAGCGTTCTTTTTTGAGCTTCTAGCTCACTTTGCTTTGCTGCTAGCGTTTGACTTGTTTGCGTGAGATTATTTTCCAGCTCTTTTATCTTTTCATCTTTTAAATTTATCTTTGCACTTAAATTTTTCAACTCGCTGTCATTTAACCCAAGCTTTTGAGTCTGCAAAGAGATAGTTTGATTTTGCTCAAATAAAGTTTTTAAAAATTTATTTGTCTTTGTATCAAGCGTCTTTAGTTCATCTCGTGCATTTTTAAGGCTCTCTTCACTCAAATTTAGCTTTTTATTTAGCTCACTTAAACTTGCATTTGCATCTAAAGTTTGCTTCTCTAGCTTTTTATTTATCAAATTTACTCGCTCAAGCTCTTTTTTAAGCGAATTTATATTTTCATTTGCGAGTTTATTTTCCTGCTCGCTTTTAAGATTTTTTTCTTTTAAATCATTAAAACTTTTATGAAGTGCCGCAAGAGAGGCGTTTAGCTCTAAATTTTTACCATTATAGTTTTCAACTGCCAAATCTTTTGAGTTTAAATTTTTCTTTATCTCATCAAGCTCATAAATTCTATCTTTTAAGGCAGTTTGATTTGACTCAAGCGCTTCCTCAAGATCAATTATCTTATTTGCCTTTTTTGAAAGCTCATCCTCCATAACACTTTTTTGTGTTTCAAAGCCATCAGTTAGTGCATTTATCTCTTTTTCATAGCTAAATTTTTGTGTCTTAGCGTCATTTTTTGCTCGCTCGATCTCCTCTTTTAAAAGCAAAATTTCTCTTTTTTCGTTTTTATCTTTTTCATTTTGAGTATTTTCATACTCTTTTATTAGCGCGTCTTTTTGAGCCAGCGTCGTATTTAGCTCTATATTTTGCTCTTTTAAAGCTGTGTAATTTGCCTCAGCTGCCTCTTTAAATTTAGCAAAATTTGCTTCGATATCTTTTACCTTACTTTCATCGCCATTTTTTGCCTCATTTATCGCATTTTCAAGGTCTATTATCTTTTTTTCATAGGCTTTTGAGCTCTCTATCATATCAGCTTGAGCTTCATTTAGCCGTTTTGTGAGAGTTTGTATATTTTCAAAATGTTGTGCTTCAAGCTCGCCTAGCGTCTTTTGATTTTTTTCAACTATCTCATTTTTTTCATTTTCGATATTTTTTTTCATCTCTGAAATTTTGCTTATAAAGTCTAAATTTTTCTCGCTGATATCGACATTATCAGTAGCTAAAATTTTATTTTTTTTACTTAGCTCACGAACTTGTTCTTGAAGTTCATTTACATCATTTGATAAATTTTGATCGTTCGTTTCAGTAAAATTTTGGATATAGCTTTTTGGAGTTATATATCCGCCATATTCGTAAAGATCGTCTTTGCTGATATATTTTTGTCTCTCTTCTTCTGGCAAATTATCAAAATTTATAGAATAAATCGTTTGATTAGTATCTTTTGGTGTCTCATCTTCTTTTGGAGATTTAAAAAACGATAGGCAAAAGCCAGCTATCAAACAAAAAATAGCTAGTAAAATTTTATTTATCAAGCTTATGCCTTGCCCTTTAAAATGTCTTTTATGACGTGATGAGCGTGATTTAGAGCAACGACTATTGAGCCGCCATTTTTTAGCACGATATCACCACCCACATAAAGTCCTGGCACGCTACTTTGGTAACTACTATCAACTATTGGAGTACCTTTTTCATCGATTTTTATCTGACATTTTTGTAAAAAATCAACCGGACTTGAGCCACCGATCGCATAGACAACTCTGTCATAAACACGAATTTTGCCATTTTCGTAATGCACTCTAACTTTGCCTGATTCGTTATCTATCTCTTTTATATCGTGATTTAGTCTAACTTTTATCTTACCATGCTTTTCTAGCTCCCAAAGTGCACTTAAATTTGTCTCATTTACGCGGCTAAAATTATCTTTTCTATAAGCGATTGTGGTTTTATTGTATTGGCAAAGCTCGATCGCATACTCAACTGCTGAGTTTCCGCCACCTACAACAAGCACCTTTTCGCCGTTCGTACAGCTATCAAGGTTAAAATTTACAACTGAGTTTAGTGAAGGCGGGATTTTATAATCAGGCTTATTTGGTCGTCCCATTTTGCCAATTGATATCATCACATTTTTAGCTTCATAGACGGCTTTTGAGGTAGTTACTTTAAAATTTTCTCCATCTTTTTTCACGCTCTCTACTTCAGAGTTAAAAAAAGCTTCGATCTTTTCAGTATCAAGCAGCTTGTCAAAATAATCAAGCGTGCTCTCTTTCGTGCCATCCTCAAATGAAACTACGCCATGTATCGTGCTATCTTGCCCTTTATACTCTTTATCTACGCGTTTATTATCTTTATAAAATTTTCTTATCGTTTGGCTGTGATTATCGCCTTTTTCAAGAAGCAAAACGTTGTTTAAGCCATTTCTTTTTGCCTCAACTACGCTAGCAATTCCACAGGGTCCGCCACCAACAACGATTAGATCATAAACATTTACCATCTTTTTCTCCAAATTTTATAAATTTTAAGCTTTTTTAACTAGACCAGCCATCAAAAACGCAAGTTCAAGTGCCTGATCAGCATTTAGTCTTGGATCACATTGTGTTTCATACCTTTGCTCAAGCGAGCTTTCAGTGATATTTAATGCCCCACCCGTGCACTCAGTCACGTCTTGTCCTGTCATCTCAAGATGTACGCCGCCAGCCCTTGTGCCCTCAGCTTTGTGAATTTCAAAAAAGCTTCTAACTTCGCTTATTATCTTGTCAAATTCTCTGGTTTTGTAGTTATTTGAGGTTTTTACGGTGTTGCCATGCATCGGATCGATACTATAAACGATATTTAGCCCTTCTCTCTTTAGCTCTCTTAAAATTTTTGGTAAATTTTCGCCTATCTTATCAGCACCCATTCTGATTATCACGTTTAGTCTGCCAGCTTCATTTTCTGGATTTAGCTTATTTGCAAGTGCGACGACATCTTCAGCCTTTGCACTTGGTCCGATCTTCACGCCAATAGGATTTTTCACGCCGCTTAAAAAATGTACGTGAGCGTCGTTTATACCACGTGTTCTCTCACCTATCCAAAGCATGTGAGCCGAGCAGTCATACCACTCACCACTAAGACTATCAACCCTAGTCAATGCCTCCTCATAAGGTAGCAAAAGCGCCTCGTGAGATGTATAAACCGCGGTTTGATTTATGACTGGCGTATTTGCTGAAGTGATGCCACAAGCTGCCATAAATGAAAGCGTCTTTGTTAGCTCATCAGCTAGTTTTGCGTATTTCTCGCCGATCTCTGGCTTTTTAACAAAGCCTAAATTCCACTTATGCACTTGATGAAGGTCGGCCAAACCGCCTCTTGAAAAGGCTCTAAGTAAGTTCATCGTAGATGCACTTTGATAATACGCCTCGATCATGCGTTTTGGATCAGGCACTCTTGCCTTTTCGTCAAATTCAAAGCCATTTATGATGTCACCTCTATAGCTTGGAAGCTTAACGCCATTTACCTCTTCAAAATCGCTACTTCTAGGCTTTGCAAACTGCCCTGCCACGCGGCCCACTTTGACCACTGGATAGCCACCAGCAAAGGTTAAAACTATCGCCATTTGAAGTAAAACCTTAAACATATCTCTGATGTTGTTTGCATTAAAATTTGTAAAGCTCTCAGCGCAGTCGCCACCTTGAAGCAAAAATGCCTCGCCATTACAAACTTTTGCAAGTTCTTCTTTTAAACTTCTAGCCTCACCAGCAAATACCAAAGGAGGAAGTGATTTTAATTTTTCTTCGACCTCTTTAAGCTCTTTTAAATCTGGGTATTTTGGTTGTTGCAAGATACTAAATTCTCTCCAGCTATCGTGGTTCCAAGTCATTTATTTTCCTATCTTTTTTGCCTTAAATTAGACGCTGATTATATCACGGCAAACTTAAAAAATAAAAGCCATTAATGGGCTATTAAAGATATTTTGCCTACAATCGCTACTTTAAATTTACCCAAAAAGGAGCAGAATTTTTTCATGATAAAAGGCATATTTTATTCGCTTTTGGCATCTGTTTTGTTTAACTGCATCTACTACATGTCAGTGCTCATGAACCCCATCAGCACGCAAGCTCTTGTTGGATACCGCATGATCTTTGCCATGCCTTTTGTCATCGCAGCCATTTTTTTGTTAAAACAGCAGCGAAATTTCAAATTTTTACTTCTAAAAATAAAGCTAAAACCTAAAATTTTACTAGTTTTACTAGCTACCTCGCTCATTGTCTCATTTCAGATGTGGCTCTATCTCTGGGCTCCAAGCAACGGATCAGCGCTAAAAGTCTCTATCGGCTACCTCATCATGCCAATAGTCATGGTCCTTTTTGGACGGATATTTTTTAAAGAGCACCTCTCTAAAACAAAGCTAGCCTCGATATTTTTTGCAGCCCTTGGCGTCTTTAGCACAGCTATACTAAGCGGCGGCATCTCGTGGGAGAGCGCTGTAGTTTTTTGCCTTTATCCAGTCTATTTTGCCATTAGAAAGTACTACAACCTTGCAAATTTCTCAAGCTTTGTTATAGAGATAATTTTTATGTTTTTATTCTCATTTTATTTTGCGCTCACAGCCGATATGAACTACGTGATGAGCCAAAATCCAAACATTTACTATCTACTCATCTTGCTTGGTGCTATCAGCGGCATAGCCCTCATCGCCCAGATCCTCTCAAGCACGCTCGTGCCGATAAATGTACTAGGTTTGCTTACATATTTTGAGCCTATAATGATGCTTTTTGTCTCATTTGCTATCGGCGAGAGACTGGAGAAAAGCTCATACTTTTTAATGATCTGCCTAGCCATCTCGGTCACACTTTTGATGATAGATAGTATAAATTCTATAAAAGGCGACAAAAATACCAAGACTAAATGAGAGCCAAAAAGGCGTTATTCTCGCGCTTAGCGCCTTTTTTATGTGGGGGTTTTTGGCGGTTTATTTCAACCTCTTTAGCAAAGATGTCGATGCTTATGAAATTTTAGCTCATAGGGTCATTTGGTCATTTTTCTTAATGGCTGGAGTGCTTTATTTTAGTGGCAAAATGGGCGAAATTTTTACTTTACTTAAAGATATTCGTTCGCTAAAAACCTTATTTTTGAGTGGTATATTTATCACTACAAACTGGGGCGTTTATGTATATGCTGTTAGCAATGGCAAAATTTTAGACACAAGCCTGGGCTATTTTATAAATCCACTAATAAGCATGCTTCTTGGTGTTATCATCTTTAAAGAAAGGCTAAATAAAAGCGGAATTTTAGCCATTTGCATAGTCGTTTTAGCCATTAGCGTACAAATTTATGCTCAAGGCGGATTGCCATTAGTTTCCATTATCTTGCCGCTTTCATTTGGATTTTACGCAGCAGTTAGAAAGATGGCAAAGATTGGCGCATTTAACGGACTTTTTATAGAGACATTTTTTATGTTCCCATTTGCACTTGCCTACGTTTTTTACATAGCATTTTTAGGTAAAAGCCACTTTGGACTAAATGAAGACTCACTTTTAATGATCGCTTCAAGCATCGTAACCATCGTGCCGCTTGTCGCTTTTAACGCAGCGGCAACAAGGATAAATTTAACAACGATTGGCTATTTGCAATACATCTCGCCAACCATCGCGATCCTTTGTGCGGTCTTCATTTACGGCGAAAATTTAGACGGCTACAAGGTCATCTCGTTTTGTATGATCTGGCTGGCACTCGCAATAATTAGCATAGATAAATTTAGAAAAAGGAGTAAAAATGAATAATGTGACGATTTATTTGCTGCTTGCGTTTTTTGCAGCGCTTATTTTATATTTTCAGATACAAAAACTAACCAAAAAGCTCGACGAAGAGGGAGCGGAGCCAGCTTATCAAAAGGCCGCACAGGAGGTTTTAGAAAATTTAAGCAATGCTGAGAAATATCCAAAATTTTGCAACGTAATATTTAAAAAAATAAACGCCTTAAGGCAAGATATTTTATTTGAAGATGCGCTAAATAGTGAGTCTGGTAAAGATAAAGCATTAGATATCTTAGAGCAAATAAGAGAAAAACTGGAAACTTTATCAAAGAAAGAAAATTTAAGCTGGGAGAGCGAACTCTTTGCGATCTTGGACGAGCTTGATAGCTTTATAAAGATAAATTTCAAAAATGGCGAAGATAGAGCCGAAGAGCTAAGGGACGAACTAAAAAAAGAATTTGATGGGTTGTGAGAGTGGCTCTAAACATTTTATAAAATTTTAAATTTAAAGGAATAAATATGAATGAATATATAGATTATGAAAATTTCAAGGCTTACTGCGAAAAAGAAATAGGCAAAAACTCCGCTCAATCCTATCAATCTTTTTTAAAAAGCTTTATTAGATTTTTAGAAGAAAATAAAGTTTACTCTATTTTTGATTATTACAACTCAAAAAGTAAAAACCCAAAATATTTAGAAGAAGAGTTTTTAAAATCTGGAAAAACCAAAAAGCTTTTTACTGACTATAATTCAGCAGTAAATAAATATATAGAATTTAAAAATAGCGAGGCGAATATGAAACGATATTGGGTATTTACAAATAAAAAAGAAATATTTGATTCTATTGAAGAATTTAAGCAAAACAATATTACTCAATGGGACAATGAAAGAAAAGATGGATATTTACAGCTTTCAGAAATTAAAGAAGGAGATATTGTTTATATTTATTCAGGTGAGCCGATTGCTGCTATTGTAGTGAAAGCAGAAGTGGAAAATATTTCACAAGACAAACGCACTATTTATCTAAGATTCTTAAAATTTACAAATCAAAATAAGTTATCTCGAATAATTTTAGACAAATACGAAAATCTTAAAAATATCCAAGGTAAACGTGAAATAAAATCGCAAAAAAGTATAAACTACATATTAAACAATGAGGATACTGATAAAGATATGACTTTAGAAAAGAATGACACTTTACAACAAAAAAGAGAAATTTTATCACTAAATCAAATTTTATACGGTCCTCCTGGAACTGGAAAGACATATAGCGTTGTTCGTAAAGCACTAGAAATAATAGAAGGCAATGCTTCTGATGATAGATCTAAATTTAAAGAGTATGTAGAAAAAGGACAAATAAAATTTATCACATTTCATCAAAGCTATGGATATGAAGAATTTGTCGAGGGGATTAAGGCTAAAAATGATACCAACGGAAATTTGAAATACGAAGTAGAGGATGGCGTATTTAAGGCTCTATGCCAAGTAGCAAAAAAGAAAAATGAGATAATAGTAAAAACAAAAGATGACAACAAAATCATAAATGAGGAGAATTTTAAGGAGCTATACGATAGCTATGTTTTGACTTTACCAGAATACTCTACATCGCCATCAAGTAAAGTTTTAACTACTCAAACTGGGTATGAATTTTATCTATATAAAAACACAACTCCATCTATAGTCGTTCGCGCAAAAAACGGTTCGTCGCCCATGTCTGTCGCATACAGCAAGCTTAAAAGAGTATTGTTTGATGGTGAAGAGTACACATATTCATCATATGAACCAAAGATAATTGATGACATGAGGCTAGATATACAAAAATACATAGTAGATAATAGCTCTAAAAACTATGTCTTAATCATCGACGAGATCAATCGCGGGAATATATCTAAAATTTTTGGTGAGCTCATAACTCTTATAGAGCCATCAAAAAGGCTCGGGGCAGATGACGAGATAATGGTTGAGCTACCATACTCAAAAGAGAAATTTGGAGTACAGTCAAATTTATACATCATAGGCACGATGAATACGGCGGATCGAAGTATAGCCCTCATGGATACGGCACTTAGAAGAAGATTTGAATTTGTCGAAATGATGCCACAACCTGAGCTTTTGGGAACCATTAAAATAAAATATAAGGATAAGGATATTGATCCTAAAGAAATCGAGATAGATTTTAATACTATGCTAAAAACTATAAACGAGCGTATAGAATATCTTTACGACAGAGATCATACGATAGGACACGCCTATTTTATGTCGCTAAAAGATGGCGCTGATATAGAAGAGCTAGCCTCGATCTTTGAAAATAAAATTTTACCGCTACTGCAGGAGTATTTTTATGATGATTGGGAAAAAATAAGGCTTGTTTTAGGCTATAGTCAATTTATCAAAGAAAAGAAGCCAGAAAATGCTTTATTTAAAAGTGGCACTGACTACATAAACGACAAAATTTTATACGAAATAGATAAAGAAGCTTTTTATGATGAGCAAAACTATCTAAAAATTTACAATTTAACAAGTAGTCAAGTAGATGAAGCAAAGTCAGCTAACGATAACTGAGTTTGAGCGTATATATCAACATGATGTAGGCAAAAAAGACTTTGACGATATAGAAAATTTTATCCTTAAAAATAGCGATGAAAATGCTCCGTTTTTAAGGATAGCAAGCGGGGTTGGTGGAAAATTTATACAGGCTAGAAACTATGTCGGTGTTTTGCAGACAAAAAGTGGCTTAACGATAGAAATTTTGCCAAAAATAGCAGACAAAACCGACGCCGAAAGATCAAAAGCGGTTTTTATAAAAATGCTAAAGACGTTAAAAAATTTCCCATTTAAAAGCTCAAATTTAGCCAGTTTAAAAATACAAAATTTACCGCTTTTGGAAATTTTCATCTATATGTTTTTAAGTGAGCTTGAAGCTCTTGTAAAAAAGGGGATAAAAAGCGACTATGTGGCGTTAGAGGAGAACCTAAATTTCCTAAAAGGAAAGCTTAATATAAACGAGCAGATCAAAAGGAATAGCATCCACAAAGAGCGGTTTTACGTAGGATACAGCGAATTTTTAAGCGATATAAAGATAAATAGGATCATAAAAATGACGCTTAAATTTCTATACAAAAAGTCAAATTCTAGTAAAAATCAGCAAAAAATACGCGAGCTTTTATTTATATTTGATGAGGTTTCGGAGCGTGAGGATTATAAAAATTTCTTTGCAAAGCTTGTCATAAACCGCCAAGTAAAGCACTACGAGCAAACTCTTTTATGGTGCAAGATCTTTTTGCTTGGCAACTCTTTTACTCCGCACAAGGGCGATGATCTAGCCTTTGCTTTGCTATTTGATATGAATGCACTCTTTGAAAGCTATGTTGGAAATTTTATAAAGAAAAGCTTTCCATGCACTATTTTACAACACTCAGAAAAATACCTCGTAGAAAATCCACAAAGCTTCAAACTGAGACCTGATATATTTTTAGAAGGCAAATTTATAGCCGACACAAAATGGAAAATCATAAGCTCAAAAGATGATATCTCACAAGCCGACTTGTATCAGCTATATGCTTACGGAAAAAAGCATCAGTGTGACGGCAAGCTATACCTCATCTATCCAAAGATAGACGGCATACAACAAGAGCCTATGAAATTTGAATATGAAAAAAATATGCAACTTGAAATTTTATATTTTGATCTTGAAAAAGATGAAAATAACGCAAATTTACTAACATAACTTTAAAAGTCAAATTTAAAGCTTCGCTTTTAGAGCCATTATCCTCTTATATGAAGCATCGATTCGCTCTTTGCTGATCTTTTTCTCGTTTACTGCATCAACTATGATTTGAGCGACTAGATCGGCCGTTCTTTGGTTATTTATCTTGAACTCGCTAAAGAGCAAGATGTCGCCACCAGCGTTTATAAATTTCACCACTTTTTGAGCCAAAGCTTCGTCGCCAACGCCTTTCATCAGCATATCATCGCTGATGACTACGCCATTAAATTTAAGCTCATTTCGCAAGAGATCGGTTATTATTTTTTTAGAAAGTGTGGCTGGATTGTCCTCGTCGATGCCCTTTACAAAAAGGTGTCCGACCATGATGATCTGCGCTCTACCAGTGCTTATGGCGTCTTTATATGGCAAAAGTGCATCTTTACTTAGCGTGACCTCACTCTTATTTTTATGCGAGTCCTCTTTTGAGCTACCATGCCCTGGAAAATGCTTAAGTGTCGTTAGGATGCCCTGCTCTTTAAATGCGTCCATAAAGGCATCAGCGTAGATCACTACCTTGCTTGCATACTCGCTAAACGCCCTTTGCTTTGCAGCAATTATCGGCGAGTTTTCGTCGTGCAGATCAACCACTGGGGCGAAATTTAAATTTATGCCACACTCCTTTAAATTTATAGCCATTTTTGAGTAGAGATCATAAGCGCTTTTGATATCAAGCGTGCTTGCGACCTCGTATGCGCTAGGATACGGGCCCTCAAAGCTCTTATCCTTCATACGGCTTACGTTGCCACCCTCTTCGTCGATAGCGATGAAAATTTTAGGACTTTTCTCTTTGATAGCTTTTATGCTAGCTTTTAACTGGGCTTTATTGGTGACATTTCTGCCAAGTAGTATTACTCCGCCAAATCTCTCGTATCCAGCGTCGCTTAACATCGCGCGAAACGCAGCGTCCTTTGTGCTAGCTCCGTTAAAACCAACCATTATCATCTGCGAGATTTTGGCTCTTAGGCTCACTTCAGCGCCGTTTAGCCCCAGAGCAAAAATAGCCACAAAAAGTATAAATTTAAAAGTTTTCATCTTCTTCCCAAAAGCGATTTTACGCTCTCAAAAACGTCTTTGCCATTTAGCATATTTTCAACCTCACTGGCAATCGGCACGTATATGCCCTTTTCTTTAGCGATCTTGCTAATAGCCCTTGCAGTATCGACGCCCTCTGCCACCTCGCCAAGCTCATTTAAAATTTTCTCTAATCTCTCGTGCCTTGCGATGCCAAGACCTACGCGGTAGTTGCGTGAAAGTATCGATGAAGCGGTCAAGAAAAGATCCCCTGCGCCGCTTAGCCCCATAAATGTCTCGTCTTTTGCACCAAAAAATTTGCCAAATCTAGCCATCTCGACAAGCCCACGTGAAATGAGACTTGCCCTTGCGTTGTTGCCAAGACCAAGGCCGTCACAGATGCCGCCAGCTATGGCGATCACGTTTTTATACGCCCCGCACACTTCAGCACCGATCACGTCATCAGAGGTATATGCTTTCATGTAGCTTGGGAAAAATGAGGCAAATTTTGAAGCTAAATTTTGGTTTTTAGAATTTATCACCAAGGCGCAAGGCAGCTTTTGCATGATCTCTTTTGCAAAGGTCGGCCCTGAAAGAAAGGCTAAATTTTCTCTATCAACAAAATCCTCGTAAATTTCATTTAAAAATTTAAGATTTGCCGTGTCTATGCCCTTGCTAGCGACTAGGATCTTTTGACCTTTGTTTTTGTAGTTTTGCTTTAGCCATAAATTTGTAGCTTGCGTTGGGATCGTGCAGACTAGATATTCGCACTCCAAGGCTTCATCCAAGCTTACAAAATTTAGCATGTCTCTTGGCGTTCTTGAGCTGATGACACACTCGTTATTTTCACTAAATGCGTGAAAAAGCGCACTGCCCCACTTGCCAGCTCCGATGACTGCTATGCTCATTTTAGCCCTTTTTTAGCCTATTTTGGCCTTTAAAAGCTCATTGACCTTGCCTGGATTAAAGGCACCCTTGCCCTCTTTCATCACCTGACCGACAAAGAAGCCAAACATCTTATCTTTGCCGTTTTTATACTCTTCGACTTTGTCAGTATTTGCAACCAAAATTTGATCTATGATCGCAATAATCGCTGAGTCGTCGCTCACTTGTTTTAAGCCAAGCTTTTCGATGACACTATCGACGTCCGCGTCATTTTCCATTAGGTAGTCTAGAACCTCTTTTGCAGCCTTGCCGCTTATCGTTCCATCTTCTATGCGTTTTAGTAAATTTATCATTTTAGCACTATTAACTGGGCTTGTCTCGATCGTTACGCCGTTATTTAAGCGGCCAAGAAGCTCGACTATAAGCCATGTAGTAGCTAGTTTTGGCTGAATTCCAGTAGCGATCAACTCTTCAAAATATCTAGCCATCTCAACGCTTTGAGTTAAATTTAGCGCATCACTCTCTTTTACGCCTAGCTCGCTAACATATCTTGCGACCTTTTGCTCGGCAAGCTCTGGAATTTTTATCGCTTCGTTATACATATCTTCTGATATCTCAACTGGCAGCAAATCAGGGTCAGGAAAGTATCTATACTCCGCGCTATCCTCTTTGCCACGCATAGATCTTGTCACTAAATTTGTCGTGTCAAACAGCCTTGTCTCTTGATAGACTTCTTGGTCGTATTTACCATCTTCCCAAGCTGCACTTTGGCGCTCTACTTCGTAGTCAATCGCCTTTTGGATAAATTTAAATGAGTTTAGATTTTTTATCTCAACCCTTGTATAAAGCTTGGTATCGCCTTTTGGACGGATAGAGACGTTTGCGTCGCAGCGAAAGCTACCTTCCTGCATATTTGCATCACTTATATTTAAAAAGCGAAGGATTGAGTGTAGTTTTTTAAGATAAGCCACCGCCTCATCGCTGCTTCTAAGATCTGGCTCACTAACTATCTCAAGAAGTGGTGTGCCGGCTCTGTTTAGATCAACCAGACTCTCGGTTTCTTCGTGGATGTTCTTGCCAGCATCCTCTTCAAGGTGTGCTCTTGTTACACCTATGCGTTTTTTAGTGCCATTTACGTCGATAATTAGCTCGCCACCTTCAACGATAGGTATCTCAAACTGAGAAATTTGATATGCCTTTGGAAGGTCTGGATAGAAGTAGTTTTTTCTATTAAAGACTGATTTTTTATTGATCTTAGCATTTATCGCTGTGCCAAAACTGATAGCCTTTTTTACAGCCTCTTTGTTTAGCACAGGTAGCGCTCCAGGAAGTGCTAGGCAAGTTGGGCAAACATGAGTATTTGCCTCATCGCCGAAGCTAGTTGAGCAAGAGCAGAAAATTTTAGTTTTTGTATTAAGCTGAGTGTGAACTTCTAAACCAATAACGACTTCAAACATATTTTTACCTTTAAATTTATACAAATTTTTAAGGCGTATTTTAGCGATACTTTCTTTTAAAATATCTAAAAATGAGCGTTTTGACTGGAAAAATAAAGAATGTGATTTAAAAATTTAAATAGTTTTAAAAAGGAAAAAGCCATATAAAAATATGGCTTTAAATTTTAATGCTCGTGCTCACTAATAGCAACGGCACCGGCTAGATAAACGTAAGTTAGCATCATAAAGATAAATGTTTGCAAAACAGCCATAAGCGTTAGAAGCGCAAAAGCTGGAAGTGGAGCAAACCAAGGTGCAAGTGTAAGCATCGCTAGCAAGAATAGATCATCACCCTTGATATTACCAAAAAGACGAAATGATAGCGAAACTACACGTGAAAGATGCGAGATGACTTCAACTGGAAACATAATAGGAGCTAGAAATTTATTAGGCCCCATAAAGTGTCCAAAGTACTTGAAAAATCCATTTTCTCTAATGCCCTCAAAGTTGTAATAAATAAATACAACCAAAGCCAAAACTAGAGTTAAATTTAGACTTGATGTTGGTGACTCAAATCCAGGAATAATACCTACAACATTTGAAAAAAATACGATAAAACCGATAGTTGCAACAAGTGGAAGATATTTCCTAGCTAGTTTTTCACTGCCTAAAGTATCTCTTCCCATCGATATAACGCCCTCCAAATAAGCTTCAACTATATTTTGAAGACCTCTTGGCACAAGCTGCATTTTGCTCCTTGCTATATAAGCAACTATGATAACAATCAAAGCTACAAGCAGAAAGTGAAACGCATAGATAAAGGCGTGGGAGCTATTTAGGAAATTTGAAAATAGAAACAAATCTTTCATTAATTTACCTTGGATTTAGAATTTTGCGTGATTGTAACAAAATTATTGTTAAAACATTTTTAATTTTAAACTCTGAAATAATCGAAAATCAATTTACAAATGGTCACTGCTACTACCACTAGAAACATTGTTCTAATAAATTTTACCTCTTTTTTAATGACAAGATTTGATCCAAAATATGCGCCTAAAATTTGACCAACTGCCATCAAAAGTCCAACAGCCCAAAGCATCTGTCCACCGGCTATAAAAATGCCAAGAGCAACGATATTGCTAGTAAAATTTAAGAGTTTCGTATGAGCTACAGCTTTTTTTAAATTTAGCCCAATTAATGCCACTATCGCAAATGTCCAAAAAGAGCCTGTTCCTGGACCAAAAAAACCATCATAAAAGCCAAGCATTAGTCCAAAAACTACATAAAATAGTTTTTCATTCATCTTTGCAGCTCTATCATTTTCGCCGACTTTTGGCATAAAAAGCGTATAGATAAAAATAGCAATCAGTAAAAATGGGATAATTATCTTTAAAAAATTTGTATTTAAAAATAGGATAACCACCGCTCCGATGATAGCTCCAATAAAAGTAAAGATGATACCTACAAAGCACTCTTTATAATTAATTAATCCCCGTTTTGTGAAATTTAAAGTCGCTGTAAAGCTACCAAAGACACCTTGAAGCTTATTTGTACCAAGTGCAAGGTGTGGTGGCACGCCCATCGCCATAATAGCTGGAAGCGTTATAAGCCCACCTCCACCAGCGATAGAATCAATAAAACCACCTAAAAACGCAGCTATAAAAAAAACGACATAACTAAGTAGATCAAAATCCATTTTTGCTCTTTTGATAATTGAAATAAAAGTAGATTGTAATTTATTTGTACTTATCTTTTTGTAAAATTTTTATATTTAAAATGAGAGATTTTTGAAATTTATAAATTTAAACGAGCCTTTAGATCTAGCTCAAAGACTCGTTTATTAAAGTGATTACTTAATAACGCCACAAAGCATTCTAGCACCGCCACCGCCAAGTGCTTTTGGATTGTCGCTGTGATTATCACCACCAACATGAACCATTAATGAGTGACCTTTTAGCTCGTCAAGACTTTTTATCTTTGGGGCTAGCACTGGATAGTTCGCATTGCCCTCAGCATCTACGTAAAGTGCTGGCAAATCGCCTTTGTGACCTTTATCATCCCAGGCAAAAGAGTGCATTTTTGTACCAGCTGGATCCCAGTGGCCGCCTGCTTTCATACCAAGGCCTTTTTCAGTCGCACCACAGTCAGCATTTTCATGGATGTGAAAGCCGTGTAGTCCTGCAGTAAGTCCTTTTAAATTTGGAAAAAATGCAACGCCATAGTTTGTCTTAACAGCTACTACTTCGCCGACACTCTTATCGCCCTTCTCGCTTAACTCATTAACAGGTATAACTAGATGCTCTCCAGCTTTCGCATCAAAGTGATGACCTTCGTGAGCAAAAAGCAAAGTTCCTAAAACTGCACTTAGTAAAACGATTTTTTTCATACAAGCTCCTTGTGGATAAAATTGTATGGCAAGTCTACCCTAAATTTAAAAATTTAGCAATAATTTTTATTGATTAAGATTTTTTACGATAGTTTCTAACTCTTTACTCTGCCCTATTCTATAAAGTGCAAAGTCGTATTTTATTGGGTCTAACTCGTCAAATTCTCTAAGTTTTTTTGTAAGATCCATGACTGCTTTGAAATCGTAGCTTTTTCTATTTATAAGTCCTAAATTTAAAGAAACTCTATGTGTATGCACATCAAGCGGTATCAAAAGTCTATTTTTTGGCAAATTTTTAAATAGTCCAAGGTCAATATCGCTATCTCTA
The DNA here is from genome assembly GCF_003048905.1 of Campylobacter concisus. NCBI lineage: Bacteria > Pseudomonadati > Campylobacterota > Epsilonproteobacteria > Campylobacterales > Campylobacteraceae > Campylobacter > Campylobacter concisus. Next base: position 38,557 of record NZ_PIRO01000006.1, on the reverse strand, counting down.
ACCATCCAGCGAAGATACATGTTATAGCGTTTATATGGGCTTTGTGGCTCCCTATCAAAACTCTTACCAAAGAAAAACTCATATCCGTCAGAGCGGTAAGAATTTAGCTTATATATAAATTTAATAAGCTCATTTACGCCATCTATCATTTCGCCATTTTTTGCAAGACCTTGGCGTAAAATTTCCTCTATCTCGCCCTCTTTTTTAAGGCGTGAGATAGTGATAAAAATTTCTCTCACATCATTTTCATTTTGAAAGCGGTATTTAAAATTTGATAAATTTTTCTTGATATTTTGCTCACTCTCATCAAGCAAACCAAAATTAAGCGAATTTAGAAATTTCACTATCATTTTTGCATTACCATAAGCAAATAACGCACAAATGAGCGCTATGTTTGGCTCTTTAAATTTAGTGGCTACCTGAAGTGGATCTGGGGCTTCAAACAGCCCCAGATTTGTATTTTTACTAAGTACGTGTGAGTCTAAAAGGCTCTTTAGCTCGTTCATTGTTTTAGCGAAAGAAGCGTATCTAGCATTTGATCAACGGTTGTGATGATCTTTGCCGCCGCGCCATAACTTGCTTGAAAGCGGATTAAATTTGTAAGCTCTTCGTTCGTATCTACGCCACTTGTTGATTGAAATTCCTCTTCAGCTGTCTTTTGCAAAGATGTATTTGTATCGTGGATAGTATTATTTGCCTCTGTATCACTCGCCATGTCAGTCGTAAGATAACGGTAATATCCCTCTATCGTCTCATCTCTATCAAGCGCTATGCCACTTGAGTAAAAGGTCTGCTTTTGATACTGAAGCTGGATCATTTTATTTGCAACTTCATTATTTCCGATAACTGGCTTTGAGTAGGCACGAAGCTTTGTGTGGTCTTGGGTAAAATTTTGATTTATTCCGATACTATTTGAGTCAGTACCTGAAAAAAATCTATTTATGCCAACAGCGCCTGGAAAATTTGTACCGTGATCGACTATCGATATGCTATAAAGCCCTTGAGCTTGTTTTGGAATGAGAGAAAATGTACCTTTTTGAGTATTTTTATCATAAAAATATGACGCCTCAAAAAAGTCATCAACGTCATTTAGCATATTATTGTCTTTATTGTCATCTGAGTTTGAGTTAAAGTCTTTGACGATAGAGTTGCCATATCTTGTATCATTCATCGTCGTCGTGCCATTTACATTTATAGTTTTTCTGGCCACGACATTGCCTTTGTTATCATAAACAATAGCTTCAAAACTTCCGTTTCTTATACTATTATCATGATTCATCAACGTTTTATCGCCTTCTAAATAACTTATCGGATCTGAGTTAGAAATTTCAACTGCGGATTCGGCATAGATATTATTTGTACTTGTTATCAAGGTTTTACTAAATGTATTTAAATTATCAATGTATTTTTGGATCGTTCCGTCGCTAAATTTATCATTATCTGGCTCGTAGTTTCGACCCCTAAGATCAAGTGCAGCTCCGATTTTACCGCCTGTAATCTTTTCCTCCATTGGGATTCTTCTGCCATCTTCTCTTTCATAATAAATTTTTGTATATCGTCCACTTTCAGTTGAACTCATAGAAATTTCATGAAAATTTACACCATCAACGATACTTACACCGCCGATATTTAGATTGTAGTATTTTCCTTGATCTGTTATTCCTGTATCTACCCTAGAATTGCTCTTTAGATCGCTTTTATAAACTGCTGTATTTACCAGCTTTGACATCGCAAGCTCAAGCTCATCACGTTTATCACGAAGATCATTTGCATTTATTTTTATACCAGCGTCCGCACCTGATTCTATTCTTTGGATTTGCTTATTAATATTTGCTATTTGTCTGCCTAGCGAATTTATCTCATTTATATTTATTTTTATTGTTTCATCAATCTTTTCATGCATATCATAAAGCATCTTTGATGAGCGGTTGATACTTGCGGTCAATACACTTGCTTTATTTATCAAATTTACTTTCTGAGCACCTGCATTAGGGTTTGAAGCAAAGTTATTCCATGCGGAAAAATACTCCTGAATATCTTTCACCATTCCATTATCTTTTAGATCAGGAAAATATTTTGTAGCTTCTTGCAAAATCCTTTGTTTATAGGCTGTATTTTCTAAATTTGACGATGAGTATTTTAGTCTTGAGTAGGCAAACTCATCATGAAGCCTTGTTATAGTATCTACTTGCGTGCCTGTACCAACTCCGCCAGGTACTGTATTCATCGCTGGAGATGCGGATTGGACAACACGCTGCCTTGTATAGTAGTTGCTATCAGCGTTTGCGATATTATTTCCGGTTGTACTTATTTGAAGCTGGGCCGCATTTAGTCCTGAAACACCCGTGCCTAATGACATAAAAATATTAGCCATTTTTTAAACCCTTGATTTATAAAAATTATTATCTATGCTATTTCCATCTTGGCCGTATTCACTTGTTTTAGTTCCAAAAATTTTTTCATTAAGTGAGTCAAAAAATTCTTTAACAGCAACAACATGTCTTGCATATTCTTTATTAACTTTATGTAAATTTTCAAGCTTTGAACGCATAAGTACAAGCTTTGACTTCACTTCATCGTCTAAAACACTAGCAAGTGTAGTCGTACCGCTCTCTTTTGATACCTTTAAAAGCTCTTTATCTAGTGCTCTTTTTGTATCTTCAAATGCACGAACTAAGGCATTTTTTTTCTTTACACTCTCATCAACGCTTGAATGCTTAGCCTCTTTTATATTTGCGATATCTTGTATGGTTAAATTTATAAGCTCATCAAGCTCGCCTATAGCCTCGTCCAAAAGCTTTTTTATCATTTAAATTCCTTAATTACAGCAACGCATCAGCCACAGCCCTAGCCGTTTTTGAGATATCAACCTGATAAGTGCCATTTGCTATGGCATCAGCTATCTCTTTTAGCTTTGTGTTTTCGTTTGTTCTTACTTCTTTACTCTGAGTTTCGACCTTGGCATCGCTATTTTTATTTAGCGCATTTGCCTGAAAATTTGGTCTTTGGTTCAAAGGCCTTATCATATTCATACCTCTTAAAATAAAATGTTTATATCACTACATCGGCAGAATATAAATTTACTTAAGAGTCTCTCTTTAAAAAATCGTACAAAAGTTCTGAAAAACCAAGATTTCCACTCAATGCTTTACTCATAGCATCATTATACATAGACCTGTAAATATCGCTGCCAGCGGCTTTTGGATAGAGTGAGTTCTTATCATCTTCTTTTAAAGCAATATCAAGAACAGCTTTTACCATAAATGCTTCAAAAGCGTCAGTTTGCTCTTTTAAAAGTGCATCTTGTTTGGCATTTGCATTTTTTATCTTGTTTGCCGAAATTTCATTATATGAATTTAGCGCTAAGGTGTTATCTATTTGCATTATATTATCTCCAAATCAACTTGTATCGCACCAACTCGCTTTAAATTTTCAAGTATCGATATGATATCGCTTGGTGTTGCTCCAAGCTTATTTAAAGCTCTTGTTACATTTGCAACGGTTGTTTTTTCGCCTGAAATTTTAAGTAAATTTTGACTAGGTGCGACAGATGTATCGCTTCCTATATTTACATCATTTTGTGCTGCTTCATCGTAGCTATTTGGCTCTATTTTTATTGTGATTGCACCATGCGTTAAGACAACTGGGCTAACTACGGCATTTATGCCACTTACTATCGTGCCAGTTCTCTCATCAACCACTATCTTCTCATCTGGCTTATACTCCACATCAAGATCAAGCACAGCACTTGCAAGCTCGATAATACTAACATCATCTGGCTTTTTAACGATAACCGTTCTTGGATCGATCGCCTTTGCGGCATCATCAGAGATATTTGCATTTATAGCATTTTGGATATCAAGAGCAGTTTTAAAATTTGTATCTTTTAGGCTTAGTCTTATGCTATCTTGATTGTAAATGTCATAAGTTACTTCTCGCTCAACCAAAGCTCCATTTAGGATAGAGCCAACGGTTGGGTGGTTGCCACCTGATCTACCCATGCTTTTTCCGCCGATGCTTAAAGCACCCTGAGCCAAAGCGTAAATATCACCATCAACGCCTTTTAGTGGTGTCATGAGAAGAGTACCACCTTGCAAACTTTTTGCATCGCCAATAGATGAGATCACGACATCAAGCTTATCGCCATGCCTTGCAAATGCAGGAAGCTTAGCTGTTACCATAACAGCAGCTGCGTTTTTTGACTTGATATCATCTGGATTTATCTTTACGTTTACACCTTGAAGCATGTTTGATAAAGACTGGATCGTAAATTTTGACGTTGAGCCATCACCTGTGCCGTTTAGTCCGACAACTAGGCCGTAACCTATTAGCTGATTATCTCTTACGCCAACTATGCTTGCAAGCTCTTTTATCTGCGTAGCAAAGGCTGAAGTAGCTATCACTGAAGCTGCTACAAAAGATAAAAATTTTTTCATATTTTTTCCTAAAAATTTAGCTATTTTAGGTTTTAAAGCAAAAGATGTTCCAAATTTTTATAAATTATTGGAAGTAAGAGAGCGAAGTAGCTCCAAATTTTTTAAATTTTACAAGCTTATATGTAGAAATTTCATCGCTAAATTTAAAGTCACTGTTGTGCTCAAAAACTATCATGTAAATTTTTTCTTTTTTTAGCTGTGAGATTAAATTTACAAGCTTTTCGTAGATATCATCAAAGCCGGCTCTTATGTCAAATGGCGGATCAAGATAGAGCAAAACCTTGCCATTTTGCGAATTTACAAGATCTGGCAAAAGCGCAAAACTATCGCCATTTATCGCTTTTAAATTTGGACTTTGCAGGCTTGCAAGGTTGCTTTGCGTGATCTTAAAAGCAGCCCTATCTTTTTCGATAGCGATAGCCTCACGTGCTCCGTTGCTAACGGCCTCGCTTGCCATCACGCCACTTCCACCAAAACCCTCTATAAATGTAAGTGAGTAAATTTCATCTCTAATGACGTTAAAAAAGGACTCTTTTACGATACTTTTTGTACTTCTTGTTGTGCTTAGGCTTGGCAGTTCAAGCCTTTTACCTTTAAATTTACCACTTGAGATTTTAGTGTAAAGCTTCACTGATTTGCCCTTAGAATTTCAAGAAGATCGGCTTTAAATTTATCTATCAAAAGTGAAATTTTATCTTCTAAGCCCTTTTCATTTTTAGCTTCATTTAGCTCATTTGCTTTTGAAATTTGCATAGCTGAGTAAAATTCTTCAAGCGTATCAAGAAGTGCCATTTTGGTAAAAGGATGAGAAAGATGAGCATTTTTACCTATTATAAATAGTGGTTTTTTTGTCGCAATCTCGCGGTCACTCACTACAAAATCACAATCCTTATGATGAGCAGCTAAATTTCCACAAAAAAGCAGTAGTGTCTTTTGAAGTAAAATACACTCGCACTCAAATGAAATTTTCATATCTCTTCCTATAAATTTTTGCTCGATTTTAGCCTAAATAATCAAAAATTTATATAAACACTAAAGGATTTTAAAATTTTACCGATGTAGAAACTAACGTAAGTTTTAAGGAGTAAAACTATGGAAATCTTTAAGGCAGCAGCAAATCAGGTACTAGATACGAGCATGAGCACATCCGCTCAACGTCAAATAGATAGCAGACCTATCGAGCATTCTGATGTTAAATTAAGTGCTGATAAAAACAATGAAACAAAAGACATTAACGAGCTAGACGGACTTAGCAACGAAGAGCTTGCCAAAAGAACAAGAGAGGTCACTGACAGACTAAACTATCAAATGCAGCAGCTCGATACTAATGTAAGATTTGCTTACAATGAGAAGCTAAATTTAATGGTCGTACAAGTAAAAGATGCTAAAACTGGCGAAGAGATAACACAACTTCCAAGCAAAGAAGCTATAAGAATAAGCGAGTATTTCAAGGAAAGTATCGGAATACTTTTTGACAAGGAGAGTTAAAAATGGCAGTAGGTAACGTAACAAATTTAGGAATCGGTACAAAAAATAGCGGACTAAATGACGATCTTATCAAAAAGCTAAAAGAAGCAGATGAGGCAGGACAGATCAAGCCTTTAACAAAAAGGCTAGAGAGAAACGACCTAAAACAAAAAGACCTTGCAGCTCTAAAAACTCTAGTTAGCAACGTAAATGTAAGTGGCAAAACACTTGGCGGAGAGGCACTTTATCTAAAAAGAACTACAAATAATGCTGGCAAAAGCGTAACAGCCTCAGCAGCAAATGGCGTTAGCGTTCAAAATTTTAGTATAGATGTGCAAAAACTTGCTCAAAAAGATACATTTCAAAGCTCAAATTTCAAAAACGCTTCAAGCTTAGTAGGTGCAACAAATAACGGCTCTTTTGATGTTGAGATCGATGGACAAAAATTTTCTATTAGCGTAACTAGATCAACCACGTATCAGGATATTGTAGACAAGATAAATGATATCAGTGGCGGTAAATTACAAGCTAGAATTTTAAACGTTGGCGGAGATAAATCAAATCAAATCATGCTTCAATCAGGCAACACTGGTGCAACACAGACTATTAAATTTTCAAATGATACGGCTGGTGTTTTAGATAAGCTTGGCTGGGATAGTACGCAGTTTCAAGATAAAGATGCAAATGGCACTCTACTAACAAATCCTGATGGCACACCAAAGATGACATCAAATTTTGAAAAAAATAGAATTTTAAAGGCACAAGATGCGGAATTTACATATAACGGAGTAAATGTAAAAAGAAGCAAAAATACCTTCAACGACTTAAGACCGGGAATTTCTATTACATTAAACGAAACCGGCAAAACAAACGTAAGCGTCTCTCAGGATACAAAAGAGGTAATAAAAGCGGTTGAAGAATTTATCAAAGACTACAACCTAATGACTATGAACCTTGGCATAGCTACAAAATATGACGAGGAAAAGGGAGCTGGCACTTTCCAAGGCGTTAGCGAAATTTCAAGCTTAAGATCAAACATTGGTCGTCTTGTAAATGGACAAGATAGCGAAGGCAAAGCATTAAGTAAATATGGCATAGTACCTGATAAAGACGGTCAGCTTCAGCTTGATCTAAATAAATTTAACGCAGCTCTTAGCAAAGATCCTGAAGAGATTCAGAAATTTTTCATGGGATCAAGTAAGATCGAGCCAATAAGCTATATGGGAACATCGACCGTTAGTGCTGGAGCACTAGACATAAAAGCTGGCGATCTTACGATAAACGGCAAGTCAGTTACATTTTCAACTACTGCTACTGCCACAGCCGAAGAAAATGCACTAAAACTTCAACAAGCTATAAACGATGCTGGCATCAACGGAGTGACAGCTAGCCTTGATCAAAGCGGCAAAAGGATCATTTTAAAAAGAAGTGATGGTGAAAATATCGAAGTAAAAGGTAAAGCTCCAGCTCTAACAGCTCTAGGTATGAATGAAGCTACTGTAAATTCAGTAACTAAAAAAACAGATGGGCTATTTACAAAGCTAGCTAAAATGCTTGATGGTGTCGTTGGCAAAAGTGGTACGATGGTTGCTATGCAAAATCAGTTAAAAGATGAAAATGAGTCGATCACAAAAAACAAAGAGAGCACACAAAAGCTTTTAGATGAAAAATATACAACAATGCAAGAGCGCTTTATCAAGTATAACGCTATCATCGCAAGCTTAGAAAATCAGTTCTCGACACTAAAATCAATGATCGATGCAGAGATAAATAGCAGAAAATAAGAGATAAAGATGAATCAAAGTGCATATAGTGCATACGCACAGTCTAGTTTTGGGGGCATTGAGTCCCCAACTAAATTAATAGAAATGCTTTATGACGGAATTTTAAAATTTATATTTCGTACCAAAAAGGCGATAGAAGCTGGAGATATAGAGAAAAAAGTTTATTATATTAATAGAACAAACGCTATTTTTGTTGAGCTTTTAAATTCGCTTGATTATTCTCAGGGTGATGTAGCTCACTATCTTAGCGGCCTTTATACAAGACAGATGCAGCTTCTTGCTATGGCAAATATTCAAAACGATGTCGCAGCTTTAAATGAAGTAACCAATGTTGTAAAGCAATTATCAGAAGCATGGAGAGAGGTAACATCAGGTGAATAGTTGGATCAATGAATTTAAATTAGCATTGATAAACGAAGACACGAGCAAGATAGCTGCTTTATCACAAAATTTTAGTGAGGATATGTTTACGACCCTAGCTTCAGCACAAGAAGCACAAGCACTAATTGGCGGCGCAATAGAGCTTTTAAAAAGCAAGTCTTCGCACATCCAAAATGAGCTTATAAAACTACAAAAAGCTCAAAAATACGTAACAAACTAATCAATTTTTATAAATTTAAAGGCACGGCGTTAAGCCGAGTTCTGTCTTGAGCGATCATTTATCTACGCTTGCTTTTACAAACAAGCTCTAGCGAAGGGTTTTAATATAAGACCAAAACCATCCCTTCTTGCTGCAGGTTGGGTTTATATGGCCACGCAAGTTACCAAGCGTGCCGGTGGGCTCTTACTCCGCCGTTTCACCTTTACCGCCGAAGCGGAAGTCTGCTTTCTGTTACACTATCCCTTAGGTTTCCCTAGCCATCCGTTAGATGGAACCTTGTCTTATCGCAGCTCGGACTTTCCTCTTTTGCAAAAACAAAAGCGATCGCTTACCGTGCCAGAGCGAAATTATAGCGGCTTTGGCTTAAATTTCTAGTTTTTTAAAACTTTAAACTTTATATTCTTTTATTTAAAAGGTAAATTTGCAGGCAGATAGAATGCTTTGAGTAAATATTTAGCGCAAAGAACGTATAAAATTTTATCTCAAAGCGCAATAAATTCAGCATTATTTATAGGTCGTAAATCGTATAAGTTCCCAAATTTCTCCATTATCTCGTGCGTGGCCTGCGTAAAAGGCTCGCAGCCAAAGTGCGGCACGACGCAAAAATCAACCAAATTTAACCCTGTAAAATCGCTCGTTTTCGCGCTATTTTCATCCATTAGCGTAGCATATCTCGTATCTGGTGCAGCCACGATCGCTCCCGCCGACTCGCCGACGTAAATTTTACCTGCTTTGACAGCGTCTTTTATGGCTTGCCAGGCGCGCGATTTTCGCAGCTCGTTAAGCAAATAAAACGTATTTCCGCCGCTAACGTAAATGATATCGCACTGACTAATGGTAGATAAAATTTCATCTTCACAAGATGGCTCATCTTGGCTAGATACTAGCGCTGCCGAATCCTTGGCGCAAGAGACGTCAAGGCGTCTTAGCTTCGCACCAAAATTTTCTAAAATTTCCACCGCTTCATCTACGTAAAAATTCACCTCTTCAAATTTTGCTGCCGTATCGATAAAAACAATATCTTTGCCTTGAAATTTTACCACTTCATTAATCTTACTTGCAACCTCCGCGAAATAAGAGCAAAGAAAAATATTCGCCATTTTTAATCCTTTTAAAATATAAATTTGTAAACCCATTATATCCAAACGAGCCTAGAAACGCTTGTATTTCACGTCGCTCGCGTCTTGCTCCACGGGTAAAATTTAGTGATGTTAAGATATGGGTCTTAGTGAACAAATTTGAGCTTAAAACGACAAGGCAAAATTTTTGCACCGTTTTGCTCACAGCTTTTAAAAAGCGTTAGGCGAGGCGGATTTTGATTTACAAAAATTTAAACTTGAAAGTTAAGGTGAAGTCTTGCGAGATGGTTTTAAGTGTTTTCTGTGTCACTATGCTCGTAGCTAAACAAAAGAAGTAAATTTCGTCCAAAAATAAGGAATACAGCCTATCGCAGAGCAAAATTTATACTCTGCTTGCACTTGCGAGCATAGATGCAAAAATCATTTAAAAGCGCTCGCAAGGCGAGCCACCGCCCTACTCAAAGATATTTTTGTGCAAGATTTCTTCTAACACCACCGTCGCGTAGCTGCCTTTTTGCAGCGTAAAATTTATCGTAAAGTGCGCTTTTTCCTCGTTGTATTTATAGCTTGCATCCTCCAAATAGCACCACGCAAAGCGCCTAGATCCCGTCATTTTAGCTTTGTATTCATTTGCCTGCGTGAAAATTTGATCCTCGACCATTCTCGCCACACCCTGAGCCTCATACGCCTTCGCGCCCACGATCAGCCCGCAGCTAGTGATATCCCTAGCGTCAAAGCGCGCGCCCTCCGCGTCCAAATCCTCGCACAAAAAGCACTTGCCGTGCGGGTAGTGCCCTAAAACTTCGCCCTCTATCAGCTTAAAAAATCTCTTTTGTGATTTTAGATTTTTCAAATTTTCGCCACCCAGATACGGGTAAATTTGAGCTAGCTCGCCTAGGCTAAAATCCTGCGCAAACCTAGAAATTTCCACGCGTTTGCTAAGCCAGCGGTTAAAAAGATCGCTTTGATATGCCGAGATCAAAAAGTCGTTTAGCTTTGGATTTTTGCTCTTTTTACCGTTTACGGTGCCTGATTTTAGTAGCTCCATCCCGCTTTGCGCGTTGTCGCCGTATTTACCGAAACGCTGATAACCAAAATAGTTTGCATAGCCCATTTTATCGATACTAACAAATGCTTGCTCTAGCTTTTTGGCATTACTTGGTAGTACCTTTTTTAAGCGGATGAAAAAGCTATTTCCTTTTAGATGTCCGATACGAAGCTTATTTTTATGCACATTAAGGCTTAAAATTTTCATCTTTTCGTGGCTAAAGTTTGCAAGTGCGCTCTCAAATTTACGCGACATTGAGATAAATTGTGTCGTCATACCCTGCTTGTCCTTTAGTCCAGCATAGCCAAAGTCGCGCATTTTAGCCCCTGTAACTTCACTAAGAACATGCAAAGCGTCGCTTGTCGTCATATCTTTTTTAGAAATTTCAACGATCAAGTGCTCGCCGTCACCGCTAAACTCATAAAGTGGTATCTCGCGTACAACAAAATCATCTGAATTTTTAGAAAAATAGGCCTCGATAGGCGCATGAGTGAGTGCATAAAGTGGCTTAAAAGTGGTGGCTTCTTGCATTTTGTCTTAACCTTTTGTGTGAAATTTTTGCAAAGACGTTAATCTTTGTCCGTGTTTTTGCGGCGATCCTTTTGATAGCGTTTAAATTTTTAGGACTAAAAGTAAATAAAATTTCATACTCCTCGCCGCTACTAAGCTCAAATTTACTTAGCTTTTTTGTAAATTTAGCACCCTTTTTGCTAGCCTTTAAAAGCTTAGCAAGATCGATATTTAGCCCATCTGAGATATCCATAGCGGAGTTTATAAGATGAGCTGCTTTGTAGAAAAATTTATCTCTTAAAATAGGCTTTTTAAATCGTGAGTTTTTTGAAATTTTAGCCAGCCTTAGAAGCGAATTTAGCCCCTTTTTGCTACCTCCAAGCTCACCAGTAAAAGCTACCAGATCGCCGTATTTTGCATTTTTCCTAAGCACGGCTTTGCCATTTAGCTCGCCAATTACACTAACGCTTATATTTAAAATTTTGCTACTTATCGTGTCGCCACCGATTATCTTTACACCAAACTCATCACAAGCTCTGTTTATGCCGCCACTTAGCTCTTTGATTTGCTGCGGCGAAAAATTCTTTGGCAAGCTAAGTCCAAGAAGCGCAAATTTTGGTCTAGCATTCATCACGATCGTATCTGAAAAATTTACGATCATCGCCTTGTAGCCAATCTCTTCAATGCTTAGCCAGCCATGTCTAAAGTGCGAGTTTTCAGCAAAGATGTCTTTGCTAAAGACCTGCTTGCCAAGCACGGCCGCATCATCGCCAATATAAGCGTTACCAAAGCATTCAATCGTGAAATTTTCTTTATCCATCGGGCCATTATAATGAAACTCCTTTTAATTTTAGGATAAAATAAGCCAAAAAAAGGAGTCAAATGCAAAAAATAGAAATTTTTAGATTTAATGTAAACAAGGATATTTTGTCGTATTTTAAACCATATTTTTTAGAAATTTTAGATTACGCAAACCTTGACGAGCTATTTTTGCATGTTAAAAAAATTGATCCCTATTTTCAGCTAACAACTGGCTTTGTGAAAGTAAATGATGTCGTAGTGAGCACTGCTGAACCATTGGTAAATTTATATGAAAAATTTGCAGGCGAGCTTGTGATTTCGCCACTTGATGAAAGACGAGCGGTTTTAGATCTTGAGATAAATGATGACGACTTTTGGGAGAAATTTAAGCCATTTGATAAATTTTGTGATCAAGCAGACAAAGAATTTTATGCGAGCTTAAAGTCATATTTTTATGCTGATTTTGTGAGAGAATACGAGCCAAATTTTATAGGTGCAGCTGCTATCATACTAGCTCATCATCTTTATAAAAAAGAAAAAAATGATGAGATCGTAAGGCTTATCAACAATGAAAATGGTATTTTGATAGCTTGCAAGATTGATGATTTTATCTTTGGCGGAAGCGAAATTTATACCGAAGCGATTAGGTTTTTTAAAGAAATTTTAGGGATAAAAGAGGATGAAACCTCAAAAAACGAGCTTGAAAAGATAAAGAGCTTGGATAAATTTAAAGAGTTTAAAATAGCCGTAAGCGATAAAATCCCTGTAAATTTAGATAAATTTAGAGCGAATTTTATAAATCTAAACATCAAATTTCCTTGTGGGTTTGAACTTTTAAAAGTAAACGAAAAGCTTGCATTTGCATTTGCAAGTAAGACCATCTTTAATGCGTTTGATAGCGGGGCTGATTTTTTACTAGCTAGCAATGAGGCTGAGTTTTATATGTTTGACACGCTTTCAAAAAAGCTTGAAAAATTTACAAACAGAAGCTTGCAGGATTTTTATATTTTAAGAGTTAGCGAACTGATAGAGCTTGAAAATGGCAAAATTCCAGCAAGCATAAAAGAGCATACGCTAAAAGTAAATCTAGTCTAAAACTAGAGAATTTATTTTTGCAAAGTCGCATTTTGCTCGCTTAAGGCTTCTTCTTTTTCGTCTTCTTGCCTTATCTCATCGTACCTTGCTTTGGCGTTTTCATAAACACCAGCTGGTAGGCTTATGTTTAAATCGTCCCTTAAGCTCATCACATCATCACAAGCATTTTGGTAGCCAAGGTCGCAACTTTTCATATAATAACTCACGCCAAGCTCGATATTTGAGTGTTTTTTTAGATCACTATCCATTTGCTCATTTATCTCTTCATTTACAAACATATCACCCAAAGCCTCGCACGAAAGCACATCTTTTTGCTCACAGCCATCGTAGAAAATTTCATACGCAGCTACGTAATCTCCGGCATTTAGCGCCTCAATACCTCTATCATAATCATCAATATCAAAGCCAAATACCAAATTTAAAGCTAGGATTAAAAAAACTATCTTTTTCATATAAAGCTCGGTGCATCGTTTGAAAAAAGTATGAGATCGCCAGCACGCGTATTTTGAGCTAGAATTTCTTGCATTTTATTTTTATCCTTTAAGATGATGATCTTTGGCTTTACGATGTGCTTTAGTAAAACTTCAGCATTTAGCGAGCTTGTGATGATGACAAGATCAAAAATTTCGTTGATGATCTTAGCTAAATTTGCATTTTGCTCCGCGTCACTCTCGACGATACCAGGTGTTAGCAGCACTTTTCTGCCAGTATAGGTGCTTACAAGCTCGTAGCTTGCACTCATGCCTGAAAAATTTCCATTAAAGCTATCATCGATTATCAGCTTGCCGCCAGCCTCGATCTTGCTTAGGCGGTGCTCGACGTTTTTCATCTTAGATAGCGCTCTATCTACCGCCTCATCGCTCATTTTTAGATATCTTGCCACCTTGATACAAACGGCTAAATTTGTAGCGTTAAATTTGCCAAGCAGCGGCGAAGCGTAACTCTTGCCATCAAGCGTGAACGAAATTCCATATAAATTTGCATTGATATCTTTTAGACTTTCATCGTAAATTTCTAAATTTTGGCTTGGCTCTTTCTTTGTCGAGCTATGTAAAAATGCCATTTGCAAACGAGTGCTTTGAAGTGCTTCAAGCTTGGTGGCTCGGATATTATCAAGCGTTTTAAAATACTCAATGTGTTGCGCGCCGATCTCGCCAACGATTACGATTTGCGGATTTAGAAATTTAGTGATCTCTAGGATGTCGCCCTTTAGCCTAGCGCCTGCCTCAGCGATGTAAATTTGCGTTTGCTCGTTTAAATTTTCATTGATATCTTTGATGATGCCAGCCATTGTATTTACGCTACGAGGTGTTTTGTAGCAGACAAAGCTATCTTTTAAAATTTCAAATAAGAAATTTTTGATACTAGTTTTGCCATAGCTTGCTGTGATCAAGATAATTTTTAGATCTTTATTTGCGCCCAGTTTTTTAAGTGCTTTGTTTTTAAAGCCTTGAAATTTTATCTTTTCTAAAATTTCACTAAAAAATAGGCTCACAACCAAGACAAAAAGTGGCATCGGAGCTAAAAATGCCTTGTGGATGATGAAATTTAGAGCATAGTTTAGGATAATAGCGCAAGCAAGGATTACAAAAAAGTGCTTGATCCTGCCAGTAATTACTAGCTTTTTATCAAGTTTTTTGTTCCAAAGATAAAGAGCTGGTAAAAGCGCAAAGTAAAAATAGATAAAAAACCACTTACCAGTCGTGTAAAATAATACCAACGGTACGATAAAGAAAAAGACGTGCCAAGCAGGCTTTGTGAAGTAAAAGAGCACTCGCTCAGGCCTATATGAAAACCACTGAAAGCAAGTAATCACATAAAAAGCGAGCGCAAAGATAAATAAAACCGTGCTTATGCTTAAAAATATACTCATCTTATCTCCTCAATCCCGCTCTCATCGTCATCTAGCACAACATTTTTTGCTTCATTTAGCTCAAAATTTATCCCTTTTTCTATCTCGTCACTTATAAATTTAGCGTGAAGTAAAAAGAAAAAATGATCACCATTAAGCGGAAAAAATGAGCTATTTTTTATGAGCTTATGTATACTCTCTCCGCTTGTTATAGGCGTTGCCTTGTCATTTTCTCCCCAAAATATAAAAGCCTTGCCACTAAAGCTGGCAAAATGCTTTGTAAAATCCTCATCAACGACGTTTTTTAGGGTTTCATACATCACTCTACTCATACCGCTCACATCTTTTGTGGCAAAGAGTTTGTAAAATTTTCCAAATCCAAAAAGCTTAAAAATTTTAAAAATAGCGATCTTTGTGCGCACAATAAATGGCTTTTTGACAACTATGCCAGCTGAGCTCAAAAGCACAAGATATGGCGGTTTTAGAAGCGTTGCAACCTTGCCACCAAAGCTATGTCCTACGATGATATCTGGCTTTATGCCAAGCTCATCACAGAAAATTTCAACGATTTTTGCGTAATCACTTGTTTTTAACGGATCAATAATGGAGCTTTTACCAAAGCCTGGCGTGTCGATATAGACATGGCAAAGCTCGTTTAGATAGTGCCCAAAAGCCTTTTTCATTATCTCTTTGTTTGCACCCCAGCCGTGCAAGAAAAGCACTATTTTTTTACATTTTGGATTTACTACTTCGTAGCTGATCTCATACTCGTCTGAGCCGTATTTTACCGCCCTACTCGCCATCGTTTTCTCTCTTTTTTGCAGTATAAATGCTCTCAAGCACGCTTACTGCCTCGCAAAGGCGCTCATATTCTTCCATATTCAAAAGCACTGCTTCAAATTTATTATTTTTAACAATGACCGCTCTTTTTAATTCATTAGCTCCCACACGAGAGAGCACTGAACTAAAATTTCTAACTACTTCAGTTGCTGTATAAATTTCGTCTTTTGTAAAAGTTACCATTGTCGCTCTTTGTGTAAAATTTTACGTAAAATATCACAAACTACTTTATAATCTACTAAATGGCCTAAATTTTTCCGCGACCTTTTACTGAAGTGATCGAGTTTATAAAGCTATAATCGATCTTTATATTACGCTCTCTTGGAAGTGAGTTTGCAAGAGCATTTAAAGTGCTTTCAAAATCCTCAAATAGATAGTTTGCAAGGCTTCCTGGATTTGGATTTATCTCATTTAGATAGACCTCATCATCTATCACAAAGAAGTCGCATCTAATTATCGCCCCGTCAAATCCACAATCATAAATTTTTGAAAAGTTAAATTTAAGCTTTTGCTTTAGCTCTTCAGAAATTTCAGCCTCTTTTACCTTGTTTTCATTTGAAAAGCTAAGATATTTCTGCTCGTAGTCAAGAAATTCTTTCTTTTTTGGCTCTTCGATGATAGAAAATTTTATCTTTCCATCTATCTTACAGCCTGCGAGGTTATACTCTTTTACTCCCTTTATAAAAGGCTCGACAAGCACATCCTTATCAAACTCAAATGCCACGTCTTTTGCATAAGCTAGCTCGCTAGCGTCATGCACTATGTTTACACCAATGCTACTTCCAAGTCTTGCTGGCTTTAAGATAATAGGATAGTGAAATTTTGGCTCACTTTGACGAGTTAGCATCTCATAGTCAAGCGCCTTTACACCAGCTTTTTGCGCTAGAAATTTAGTAAGCTCTTTGTTGTAGCTAAGCGCACTCACTTCAAGCCTTGGACCTATATATTTTATGCCGTAAAAGTCAAAAAGTGCCGCTATCTTGCCATCTTCGCCGTCCATGCCATGGATCAAATTTATAATGACGTCGCACTCTACTTTTTTATCGCCAAAGAGAGAGTGTATGAAAAATCCACCCTTAGACAAAATGAGCTTTTTTGAATTTTTGTATTTACCAGAGCTAAAGAAATTTGCTCTCATATCTTTTTGCTCGATCAAGTAAAAGTCCCTATTTGCGTCGCAAAATATAAATTTTAGCTCTTGCTTTAGGACATTTTTTAAAACTATCGCACTAACTATGCTTATCTCATGTTCATAGCTCTTTGCTCCAAATACCACACCTAAATTCATCTTTTTAATCCTTATCCTAATTTCTTTAATGCTTCTTTTATAAGATCACTCGTATTTTCACTCTTGCACTCAGGCAAAATTTTTACTATCTTCTCACGCTTAAAGCCAAGCGCTTCAAGTGCCAAAAGTGCCTCATTTTGATAGCTTGGCACGCTCTCATCACTTATTAGTTTTGCGTCGCTCAGCTCAGCTATGATGCGTCTAGCGGTCTTTGGTCCGATGCCTGGCACGCTTTTAAAGGTGTCTGCATCACCGCTTATTATGGCATTTGTAAATGCTTGTGAGCTTAGACTTGAACAAACTGCCATAGCCGTGCTAGCTCCGATACCATTTAATTTAATAAGCATTTCAAACATCTTTTGCTCATTTGCATCCAAAAAGCCGTAAAGTAAATTTGCGTCCTCTCTTATGATCTGTGTTATGGCAAGCTCGACTTTTTCGCCCTTGCTAAGCTTGGCTGAGCAAAAAAGCGAGATAAAAATTCCATAGCTTACGCCGCTATTTGTCTTAAGTATCACAAACGCGGGATCTTTTTTGCTGACGATACCTTCGATCGCTTTTATCATCATTTAACCTTTTATTCTTAAAAATTTGTATCTGTGTAGTCTTCTAATTTATTTGACTTTTTGATCTTATACTCAGCCTCATCACCATCACCGATCTTCTCTAAAGTAATGGCATGAGCGGTTTCATTTTGCTTTGAGATATAAGTGACATTTTGTGGAGGATCAACGATAACAAATCTAATCTCATTTAATTCAACCCAGTTGCCTCTATTTATCACTTTTGCAGAAAATATTCCATTTTGCATGATCTCAAGCTCATCTTTTAGAGTAGCTAGCAACTCTTTTTTATCTTTAAAAATTTTTAGCAAAGTATTGTATTCATTGACTAGGCCTTGATACTCTTTTAGCTTTTTCATGAAGGTAACTGGCGGTATCACTTTAGCTTTTGAGAGCTCTTCTACCTTTGCTTTTATGGTATAAATCGAGTCTTTATTTTCATTTATGACATTTTTCTTTGTTTCAATATTTTTTAGAAGCGAAGCAAGCTCTGCTTTTGTATATTCGATCTTATTTAATTGCTCTTGCGTAGCCTCAGCACTCTCAGGCATTTTGCTAGTATCGATTATAAATTTATTGTCAGTGCCTCTTAGATATCTTACGTCTATTAAGTGTGAAGCTGTGATAGTGCAGTTTGAGCCAAGCGTATTTATTTGGATATTTTGAGCGGTTATAGAGCCACCAACGACGCTATTTATCTTAACTCTTTTTGCTACGACATTTCCGCCTTCTAGCCTATCTATCTCAACATTTTCAGCTTCAACCTTACCGATGTGGATAGAAATTTTTGCATTCTTTGCATAAATTTTAGCCTTTTGGTGTGTCTGACCGCCGATTATTACTTCATTTGCTTTAACCATCGCATTTGCACCGACGTTTCCTTTAACCTCTATCTCGTCAGCCTCCACGATGATGCCAGTGCCGATGGCGTCTTTTATAGTATCAGTTTCCCTAACCACCAAAGTCACATTTGTATCAGTGCCTGCTTGAATAGAGCCAGTTGTTTTAAAATTTGCCTCATTTATCTCTATACGCTCTTCAATGTCAAATGAGCCATTCTTCTCAACTACATATCCTGATTTTTTAGCGATGTATATTATGCTATCGTCATTTTCTACTCTCTCTATATTTTCGCTTATACTTATCTCTTTGCCAGTATCTTCTTTTGGCTTTTCTACTGCTAATAATTTGCCTCTCGCATCACGGCCATTTTGCCCTTCGTGAGACTTTTTCTCTTCCATTATCACTTCATCTTGTGCCACGCCAAAAACAAAACCTCTATCAGCGTAATCAACCTTATCTTCCTCTTTTATCGAATCAAGTTTATCTTTGTAGTAGTAAAGTATCTTTGCATCGGTAGCTTTTTTTGGATTTATACCTTGTGTTATGTTTAGTATGTAGTCTTTATCAAGTTCGCCCTTTACATGCACAACTGAGGCTATTTGTTTTAACTCATCTTTTAGTTTGCCGATCCTTATACCTATTAAAATTTGAGCTTTCATAAGCTGTTTGGCGATATATTCAAAAAGTTTATCTTCGTAATGCTGTTCGTATTCACAATCTTTTGTGGCTTTTACCTTTGCGACTACTTTTGTAACTGTTGAATTTACACCGATTTCTATCTTTGGAAGCTTTGGTACAGCATTTAGCCTAACATCAAAAAATTCCACGTCATAGACCTGCTCGATCTCCAATGTCTCGTCAAGATAAAATGCATTATCATCAAAAAAGTTTAAATTTTCTTCAGAGACAAAAACTGGCTCTTCATTATCTTTATTTTTATAATAAGTCAAAATATCTAAAATTTTAAAATCTATAAATTCTACCGGTACGCTGTGTTGCTTGCTTAATTCTTTAAGCGATATATAAGGCGTTGAAGTTTGAATTTGCGTTGGCGGTAAAAATCTCTCGTTTTCTTGCACGTTCTCGCTCAAAATTGATCCATTTCACATAAAATTTGGCTCTTATTATCGCCAAAATTTTATTAAATTTGGGTTATGTAAGCTTTAAAGCATCTTTTGTTACTATTGCGTTTTCAAATTTAATTTAGGTGAGCGATGTTTATAAAAGGTTTTTTTTCAAACTCAGTTGGCATTATGGTTTCAAGAATTCTTGGACTTATAAGAGACCTTTTAACAGCTTCTATCCTTGGAGCTGGCATATTTAGCGATCTTTTTTTTATAGCATTTAAGATACCAAATTTATTTCGCCGCATCTTTGGCGAAGGCGCCTTTACGCAGGCATTTTTGCCAAATTTTGCAAATAGCAAGAAAAAAGCGATCTTTCAGGCTGAAATTTTCATCAAATTTCTACTTTTTATAGGCGTTTTGACGCTTCTTGTAAATTTATTTACGCCCTACTTTATAAAGATCATCGCAAGCGGTTTAAGCGAGCAAAATATCATGGATGCAGTGCCGCTTGTGCGTATAAATTTCTACTATCTAGCCCTTGTTTATATCGTCACTTTCATGGGTGCACTGCTTCAGTATAAAGGGCACTTTGCAACGACTGCGTTTTCAACTGCGCTACTAAATTTAGCCATGATCGCATCGCTACTTTTGGCTCGTGGCAAGAGCGAGAGCGTGGTCGCACTTTATCTTAGCTTTGGCGTCGTTGCAGGCGGCATTTTGCAGGTTTTGGTGCATCTAATCGCTATGAAATTTAACGCCTTAAATAAAATTTTCTGGGGCGGTCTAAGCGGATATTTTAAAGGCAAAAAAGCTAGTAGCAAAGGCTTTTTCATAAATTTCTACCACGGCTTACTTGGATCAAGTTCGATGCAGATAAGCGCATTTATGGACACTTGGCTGGCTAGCTTTTTAGTAAGTGGCTCGATAAGCTACCTTTTTTATGCAAATAGAATTTTTCAGCTTCCGCTTGCCATCTTTGCGATCGCGCTCTCCCAGGCGCTTTTTCCAAAGATCACTAGACTTTTAAAGCAAAAAGATGAAGTAAACGCCCTAGTTTGGACGAAAAAGAGCTTTTATCTGCTTCTTTGCGCCCTACTAGCCGCCACTATCACAGGTGTCGTGCTAAGCGAATTTATCATTTGGCTCTTGTTTGAGAGAGGAAATTTCGTAAGGGCAAACACCATTGAATGCGCTAAGGTGCTAAGTGCCTATTTGGTGGGGCTTACGCCATTTGGTCTGGCTAAAATTTTCTCACTTTGGCTTTACGCAAATATGAAGCAAAAAGAGGCAGCTAAAATTTCCATCATCTGCCTTGTGATAAATTTGATCCTAGCAGTCATTTTGATGCAGAAATTTGGAGCTGCTGGCCTTGCATTTGCAAGCTCACTTGGGGGATTTTTACAGCTTATTTTATATATAAGAGCCTTTGGAGCTAAGCGATTTTTAGCTATAATCGAGCCTAAATTTATAGCCGCCATCGCTATTTTGGCGGTTTTGCTCTATTTTGGTTTAACATTTTTAAAGGATATATTTAATGCGAATTTTTGATACTTCTAAAAGAGAAAAGGTTGAGTTTAGCCCAATAAAAGAAGGTGAAGTTAGCATCTACCTATGCGGTCCAACGGTCTATGACGACGCACATTTGGGGCATGCAAAGTCAGCCGTTAGCTTTGATCTTTTAAGAAGGGTCTTAAAAGCGCTTGGTTACAAGGTCAAATTTGCAAGAAACTACACCGACATCGACGATAAAATTTTAAATAAAATGGCGCAGACTGGTCAAAGCCTAGAGGAGATCACAAACAAATATATAGCGCACTACGAGAGCGACATGGGCGCTTTAAACGTGCTTGATCCAGACTTTAAGCCAAAGGCTACGCAGTGCTTGGATGCGATCATTAGCTACATCAAGGTGCTTATGGATAGAGGTGTGGCGTATAAAACGAGTGATGGAATTTACTTTGATACGAGCAAGGATAGTGGATATTTTAGCATTAGCGGAAAGGATAATAATACCGATCTAATCGCACGAGTGGCTAGTTTTGGCGAGAAAAGAGATGAAAAAGACTTCGTGCTTTGGAAATTTGACGAGAAATGGTATGAGAGCCCATTTGGCAAGGGTCGTCCTGGCTGGCACACCGAATGTGTGGCGATGATAAGGGAGTTTTTAAGCAACAAAGAAAATGATAAATTTGAGATCGATATCCACGCTGGTGGCATCGACCTACTCTTTCCGCACCATGAAAATGAGGCAAGCCAGTGCAGATGCGCCTATCATAAAAATTTGAGCAAATACTGGATGCATAACGGCTTCATAAAAGTAAATAACGAAAAGATGAGTAAGAGCCTAAATAACAGCTTTTTCGTAAAAGACGCCCTAAAAAACGTTCATGGTGAAGTACTTAGATATTACTTGCTTACGAGCCATTACAGGGCGCATTTTAATTATTCAGATGAAGACTTAGTGGCTTCAAAAAAGAGGCTAGATAAAATTTATCGCCTTAAAAAAAGGGTTGATGGCGTGCAAGCTGGCGCTATAAACGAGAGCTTTAAAAATGAGCTACTTGAGGCACTAAGTGATGATCTAAACGCTTCAAAAGCGCTTGCAAGTGTTGATGAGTTTGTAAAAACAGCAAACGAAAGGCTTGATAATAGCCCAAAAGATAAAGCCTACAAGGCCGAAGTAGTGGCAAATTTGGAGCTTATAAGTGAAATTTTAGGCATTGCTAGCACAAACTATGTGGAGTATTTTCAATTTGGTGTAAGCAACGAGCAAAAGGAACAGATAAAAAGGCTTCTTGATGAGCGGACGATAGCTAAAAAAGAGAGAAATTTTGCAAGAGCTGATGAGATAAGAGACGAGCTAGAAAAGATGAACATCTCTATCATGGATACACCAAATGGCGCAGTTTGGGAGAAAAATAATGACTAACTTTGGCTTAAAAGATGTTCTAAAACGCTTTGGCCCATATTTTAAAGACTACATCCCACACTTTATCCTAGCCTTCATCGGCATGGGGCTTGCAAGTGGCGGAACAGCGGTCAGTGCGTATCTGGTGGAGCCAGTATTAAATAAAATTTTCGTTGAAAGAAATGAAATACTGCTTTATATGCTGCCATGTGCGATTATTGCCATTTATGTGTTAAAAAATATAGGCACATTTATGCAGGCTTATTTTACGGCATATATTGGGCAAGATACGATTAGAAGATTTCGTGAAAAGATGGTTGAAAATTTACTAAATTTGGACATGAAATTTTTTAATGATTTTAGAACAGGCGAGCTAATAAGCAGAACCACGAACGACATAGAGCGCATAAGATCTATTGTTTCAAGCATCATACCTGAGCTTATTAGAGAGCTTGTAACTATCATAGGTCTGCTTTGTGTAGTCATATATCAAAGCCCTAAATTAGCCTTTTTTGCACTTGTTGTTATGCCAATAGCGATTTATCCGATCTCGCGCCTTGCTAAAAAGATGAAAAAAATCTCAAAAAAATCACAAGAAAAGACATCTGATATCACCTCTGCACTTAGTGAAATTTTTACAAATATCGAGATCATCAAGGCAAATAACGCCCAAAAATACGAGCATTCACGTTTTATTGAAGAAAATAACAAATTTTTCAAATTAAACCTTAAAACAGTAAAAATCGAGCAACTAGTAAGCCCACTAATGGAAACAATTGGCTCGATCGGAGTAGCTGCTGTCATCATAATAGGCGGCAAAGACGTCATTGACGGAAATATAAACATGGGTGCTTTCTTTTCATTTTTAACTGCACTTTTTATGCTCTACACTCCACTAAAACGCATCGTAAATATATACAACAAAATGCAAGACGCCATCGCCGCAAGTGAGAGAACCTTCTTCTTAATGGATAAGGTAAGCGAGATAAAAGATGGCGAAAAAGAGTTAAGTGAAGAGATAAATTTGATTAAATTTAATGATGTCTGCCTAAACTACGGCGACAAAGAGGTCTTAAAAGGTATAAATTTGGAGGCTCGTAAGTCAGAATTTATAGCCCTGGTTGGTTCAAGCGGTGGCGGAAAAACCTCGCTCATGAATCTACTTATGAGATTTTACGACGTAAATAGCGGAGAAATTTTAATAAATGAGACAAATTTAAAAGATATCAAAATCCACTCACTTCGCCAAAATATCGGACTTGTAACCCAGCGTGTCTATATCTTTAACGATACAATCGCTAAAAACGTGGCTTACGGTAGAGAATTTAACGAAGAAGCCGTGATAAATGCACTAAAAATGGCAAATGCTTATGAATTTGTAAGTAAACTAGATAACGGCATAAACACTATCTTAAATGAATTTGGCACAAACCTTTCAGGCGGTCAAAGACAGCGTATAGCAATAGCAAGGGCTCTTTATCAAAACCCACAAATTCTTATCTTTGACGAAGCCACTTCAGCGCTTGATAACGAGAGTGAAAAAGAGATCACAAAGGCTATAAACAACCTAAGAAACAAAAAGATCATCTTTGTCATCGCTCACCGCTTAAGCACGGTTGAGAGTGCTGATAAGATCGCAGTTTTAAGTGGTGGAAAGATAGTTGATATTGGAAGCGATGAAGAACTTAGCAAGAGAAATGAAATTTATGCAAAACTTAAAGGCAAAGCCTTAGTTTAAGGCGATTTTTGCTAAGATTTGCGTAAATTTTTAGGCATTTTAAAGAGGTTAAAATGAGCTTAAACTACGATACTTTAAAATCTATATTTTTTAAATTTGATCCTGAAACCGCCCATAAAATCGCAGAATTTGCAATGGTCGGAGCAAATAAAATTTTTCCAGGATCTTTAAGCTTTGTAGCAAATAAGTGCGTGGTCGATGACAATGCACTAAAACAAAATTTATTTTCAAGCACTTATCACAACCCAGTTGGCATAGCTGGGGGCTTTGATAAAA
This sequence comes from Campylobacter concisus, assembly GCF_003048905.1. NCBI lineage: Bacteria > Pseudomonadati > Campylobacterota > Epsilonproteobacteria > Campylobacterales > Campylobacteraceae > Campylobacter > Campylobacter concisus. The sequence continues at coordinate 14,361 of NZ_PIRO01000006.1, read as the reverse complement.
ATGCCACAATGTTTGAATCACTCACGGCTCTTGGCTTTGGGTATTTAGAATTTGGCACATTTACTCCAAAACCTCAACCTGGCAACGACAAACCAAGACTTTTTAGGCTTATAGACGAAGAGAGCATCCAAAATGCGATGGGCTTTAACAACGATGGTTGCGAGGCTATTAAAAATAGAGTCAAAAAACTTTATCCTTATACTTTACCTATCTGGGCAAACATCGGTAAAAACAAGGTTACACCAAACGAAGACGCAATAAAAGACTATGAAATTTTAGTAAGAGAATTTAGTGAAATTTGCGACACCTTTGTCATAAACGTCTCATCGCCAAACACGCCAAATTTAAGAGCCTTGCAAGATAAAAATTTTATAAAAGAGCTTTTTAGTGTCATTTTGCCACTTACTAAAAGGCCGATCATCTTTAAAATCGCTCCTGATATGAGCCACGAAGATGCGATCAAGCTTTGTAGCTGCGCGGTAGAAAACGGCGCTAGCGGCGTGCTTGTTTCAAATACAAGCGTTGATTACTCGCTCTCTCACTCGTCAAATTTAAAGGATTTTGGCGGACTAAGCGGCAAGGTGATCACTAAAAAGTCAAAAGAGATCTTTAAAGCCGTGGCAGACGAACTTTATGGCAAGACGACGCTTATCGCATGTGGCGGCATAGATAGCGGTGCAGAAGCATATGAACGCATAAAAATGGGAGCAAATTTAGTGCAAATTTTTACAAGCTTTATCTTTAAAGGGCCGATGATCGCAAGAGATATAAATTTAGAAATTTTAGAACTTTTAAAAAGAGATGGCTTTGCCTCTATTAGTGAAGCGGTCGGTATTAATGTTAAAAAATAAAAGGCAAAAGATTGATAAAATTTAATAAAACAAAACTAGAAAACGGACTAGAAATTTATCATGTACCAGTAAATCCTGGCTCAAAAGTGATAAGTGTCGATGTATTTTACAAAGTTGGCTCAAGAAACGAAGTGATGGGCAAAAGCGGCATCGCTCACATGCTAGAGCATCTAAATTTCAAATCAACCAAAAATTTACGTGCTGGCGAATTTGACGAGATAGTAAAGGGCTTTGGTGGCGTAAATAACGCAAGTACAGGCTTTGACTACACTCACTACTTCATAAAAGCCTCAAATGAAAATTTAGACAAAACGCTTGGGCTTTTTGCCGAGCTTATGAAAAATTTAAGCCTAAAAGATAAAGAATTTCAGCCAGAGCGAGACGTGGTGCATGAAGAGCGCAGGTGGCGAACAGACAACAACCCTATGGGATACCTCTACTTTAGGCTCTACAACCACGCATTTATCTATCATCCATATCACTGGACACCGATAGGCTTTATAAAAGATATCGAAAACTGGAATATCTCCGACATAAAAGAATTTCACGCTACGTATTATCAGCCCAAAAATGCGATTTTGATGATAAGTGGCGACATCGGCAAGGATGAGGCATTTAAGCTAGCTAAGAAAAATTTTAGTGGCATAAAAAACAAAAGAGCCATCCCAAAACTACACTGCAAAGAGCCTGAGCAAGACGGCGCTAGAAGGGCTATCATCTATAAAGATAGCCAAACGCAAATGCTAGCTATCGCTTATAAGATCCCAGACTTTAGGCATGCTGATCAAGTGGGACTAAATGCGATCAGTGAATATCTAGCTACTGGCAAAAGCTCGATTTTACAGCAACGTCTAATCGATGAGCTCATGCTTGTAAATCAAATTTATGCTTATAATATGAGCTGCGTTGATGAAAATTTATTTATATTTTTAGCAGTTTGCAATCCAGATGTCGAAGCAAGTGTGGTTGAGGCTGAAATTTTAAAGATCATAGATGATTTAAAAAATAAACCAATCGACAAAGATGATGTTTTAAGAGTTAAAAATTTGATAAAAACTGATTTTATTTACTCATTTGAGAGTGCAAGCAAGGTCGCAAATTTATATGGCTCATATCTTGCTAGAGGCGACATAAAGCCACTTTATGAGCTTGAAAAAAATATCGATAAGATAGATGCCAAGCTTTTAAAAGAGATAGCAAATAGATATTTTAATGAAAAAACCAGCACAACAATAATTTTAAAAAAGGAATAAACGTGGAAAATTCGCTTCAAGGTGCGATGACCGCACTCATTACGCCATTTAAAAATCAAAAAGTGGATGAAGTCAGTTTTGAAAAACTAATAAAAAGACAGATAAAACACGGCATAGATGTTGTTGTGCCAGTTGGAACTACCGGCGAGAGTGCAACACTAACGCATGATGAGCATAGAATTTGTATCGAAATAGCCGTAGATGCATGTAAAGGCACAAATGTAAAAGTACTAGCTGGAGCTGGTAGTAACGCCACTCACGAAGCTATTGGTATTGCTAAATTTGCTCAAGCCCATGGCGCTGATGGTATCCTTTCAGTTGCGCCTTATTACAACAAACCAACACAGGAAGGGCTTTACGAGCACTACAAAGCTATCGCAAATAGCATTGAAATCCCTGTGCTTCTTTACAATGTTCCTGGCAGAGTTGGCGTGGATATCTTGCCAGCAACCGTTTTTAGGCTTTTTAAAGAGTGTAAAAATATCTACGGCATCAAGGAGGCTACAGGTAGTATAGATAGATGCGTAGATCTGCTAGCTCACGAGCCAAATTTAGTAGTCATTAGCGGCGAAGATGCGATCAACTATCCTATCATATCAAATGGCGGTAAAGGCGTTATCTCGGTTACTGCAAACCTCTTACCAGATCAAATTTCAGAGCTTACACACCTTGCAATGAACGAAGAGTACAAAAAAGCAAAACTAATAAACGATAATCTATATACTATAAATAAAACGCTCTTTTGCGAAAGCAATCCGATACCGATCAAAGCGGCGATGTATCTAGCTGGGCTCATCGACTCTTTGGAGTACCGCTTGCCACTTTGCAAACCAAGTAAAGAAAATTTTAAAAAGATAGAAGAAGTAATAAAAAATTACGAAATAAAGGGTTTTTAATGAAGGACACACTAAACGAATTTAAAGGTAAAACACTAGTCATCAGCGGCGGTACTAGAGGTATCGGTAGAGCTATAGTTGAAGAATTTGCAAAAGCTGGTGTAAATATAGCATTTACCTACAACTCAAACGAAGAGCTTGCAAAAGAACAAGCAAAAGAGCTTGAGACTACTTACAAGATAAAAGCAAGAGCATATGCACTAAATATCCTCGAGCCAGAGACTTATAAAGAGCTATTTTTAAAGATAGACGAGGATTTTGACAGGATTGATTTTTTCATCTCAAATGCTATCATCTCAGGTCGTGCAGTAGCTGGCGGATACACTAAATTTATGAAGCTAAAACCAAGAGGCATAAACAATATCTTTACAGCAACAGTAAATGCCTTTGTTGTAGGCACTCAAGAAGCTGCAAAACGCATGGAAAAAGTGGGTGGTGGTAGCATCATCAGCCTATCATCGACTGGAAATTTAGTATATATCGAAAACTACGCAGGTCACGGTACAGCAAAAGCAGCCGTTGAAGCCATGGCAAGATACGCTGCGACCGAGCTTGGCGAGAAAAATATCCGTGTAAACGTCGTAAGTGGCGGCCCTATCGAGACAGATGCACTAAGAGCCTTTACCAACTACGAAGAGGTGCGCGATATGACAGCAAAGCTTAGCCCGCTAAACCGCATGGGACAGCCTGCTGATCTAGCCGGAGCATGTCTATTTTTGTGCTCATCTAAGGCTAGCTGGGTGACTGGACATACATTTATAATAGATGGTGGCACGACCTTTAAATGAGAAGATTGAAATTTTAAGCATAAAGGCATATTTGTGAGTTTAAATTTACCAAACGCATTGGCATTTTTTAGGATACTACTGGCTCCACTTATGTTTTTTATGCTTGTAAATGCGCCAGGAATTTTTACGCAAATTCACATAAGCTGGATAAACTACTTCGCAGCTCTTATTTTTGTGATCGCCTCGGTGACTGACTTTTTTGACGGCTACATCGCCAGAAGTTGGGATCAAAAGACCAAACTTGGCGCTATCCTTGACCCACTAGCTGATAAGATGCTGATCTTGGCTGCATTTTTAGGCCTTATGATGCTTGGTAGAGCGAGCGCTTGGGCTGTTTATCTCATCTTGGTAAGGGAGTTTTTTATAACTGGTTTTCGTGTCGTGATGGCAAGTGATGGTGTCGAGGTCGCTGCATCAATGGCTGGCAAAGTAAAAACAGTCTCGCAGATGTTTGCGGTTGGATTTTTACTGATGAGCTGGCCTGGTGGCGAACTTTTACTCTGGATCGCTGTTGCGCTCACGCTTTATTCTGGGTTTGAATATATCTTTGCCTATGTAAAGGCGATGAAAAAGAGCTAAATTTTTTTCGTTCGTAAGACCTAAAGTTTTTACTTGCAAAATTTTATATAAAATAATCAAATCTTCATTTTCTAAATAAGTAAAATTAAGTTAAAAATTTCTCCTAGCTAAAAGAAATTTTTAGCTAAACGCCGTTTGAGAGTAAATTTATAAATTTTGGCTAAAATCTCATCAATTTTTCAAAAAAAGGTAAGTTTTGAAAGGTATTTTCTTCACGCTAGCCCTACTTTGTCTTGGGCTTTATGCGTATTCATTTTATTTTTTAGTGACCGTTTTAGCCATTAGTTTTCTCATATTTTTTCACGAGCTTGGCCACTTTTTGGCAGCAAGAACGCTTGGCGTAAAGGTAAATACCTTTAGTATCGGCTTTGGGGAGAAAATTTACACCAAAAATGTTGGCGGCACCGACTACTGCCTAAGCGCGATCCCACTTGGTGGATACGTACAGCTAAAAGGTCAAGACGATACCGACCCAAAAGCTAAAAACTACGACGCGGACAGCTACAACGTGCTAAGTCCTATAAAGCGAATTTACATCCTCTTTGTAGGGCCATTTTTTAACTTTATCTTGGCGTTTTTTATATATATATTGCTTGGATTTATCGGAGTTGAAAGACTTGCACCAAGTATCGGCCACATAGCTGAAGGCTCGGCAGCTGCGAGCGCTGGACTAGCTAAAAATGATAAAATTTTAGCAATAAATGGCGTAAAGATAAACGAGTGGGATGAGATCAGTAAAAATGTAAAGCTTGAGCCAAGCACCATTTTGATAGATCGCAACGGCTCGCAAATGACTATAAATTTAACACCAAAGATAGGCGAGACGATAAATCTATTTAATGAAAAGGTGCAACGCCCATTGATCGGGATCTCTCCAAATGGAGAAGTGATAAAAATTTACCACACTGGTCTTGCGGGCATAGATTTTGCCTTTAGTGAGACGATCGAGGCATCAAAACTAATCTTTAAAAGCTTTACCAAACTAGTAAGCGGAGCGGTGCCATTAAAAGAAGTTGGCGGCATCGTACAGATAGCTGATGTCACTTCAAAAGCCGCAAAAATAAGTCTTGGCGTACTTTTGACGATTGTTGCTTTAATCTCAGTAAATTTAGGCGTTTTAAATTTATTCCCAATCCCTGCACTTGATGGTGGCCACATACTTTTTAACTTATATGAGCTGATTTTTAGACGCGAGGTAAATGAGCGAGTGCTCATCATGCTCACCTACTGTGGTTGGGCACTACTGCTTGGCATAATGGTACTTGCGACTTTTAATGACATTATGAGATTAAGCGGAGGTTTATGATGATAGTTTTAAAAGAGCTGCTAGAAAAAATCGAAAATTTAAGCAAAGATGTGACGCTCATCGCCGTTAGCAAAAACGTCACAAGTGCTGAAGTAAGAGAGCTTTACGCACAGGGGCAAAGAAATTTTGGCGAAAATAGAGTCCAAGAGCTAGCCAAAAAAGAGCTAGAACTACAAAATTTTACTGATATAAAATGGCATATGATCGGCCGCTTGCAAAATAACAAAATAAATCAAATGGTAAGCCTAAAGCCCACACTTTGGCAAAGCTGCGATAGCTTTGAAAGAGCTGTAGAGGTCGATAAAAGGCTTAGCTACAAGCTAGATACTTTGCTTCAAATAAACTCGGCTGATGAAGATACAAAGCAAGGCGTAAGCGTAGCAAATGCGGCAGAAATTTATGAGCGTATCCAAAGCGAGTGCAAAAATATCAATCTAAAAGGTGTGATGAGTATCGGAGCGCATGTGGATGAGCCAAAAGAGATTCAAAAGAGCTTTAAACTAACTTATAAAATTTTTGATAGCCTAAAGCCAAAAGGTGCAACTATCTGCTCAATGGGCATGAGTAGTGACTTCGAGCTAGCGATAAAATGTGGCTCAAATATGATCCGCCTTGGCACTATGCTTTATCTGTAATTTTATCGCTTTTGTCTGATTTGCCTCTGCTGCTGGAGCTTGATAAATTTTTACTAAAAAGACTTGAAAAAAATTAAAATTTAATATTTAGCGTCAGCTAAAACTAGAGCAAAAAGTACTTTTACGCCAGCTTTTTCTAGAGTGTTTTTAGCCTCAAGTATCGTAGTGCCAGTGGTTACGATGTCATCTACCAAAATAACTGGCGCAGTGATCTTTTTTAGGATTTTAAAATTTCTTGGGTTATTTTGTCTAAATTGTAAATCCTTACCACTATAGCTGATCTTACTGGTTGCATGCAGTGCATGAAATATGGGCTTTAGATTTTTAGCCCTTAGTGCATTTGCCAAAATAGCCGTGTGTGAGTAGCCAAAATGAACTCTATCATCTATAGGCAGAGCATAGACTTTCTCCGGAAAGCTAAAGCTTTTAGCAAATTTATTAAATGCAAATTTGGCTAAGTTTTTATATATAAGATATCCGTACATTTGGTGCTTGGAGTGGATGAGTTCTTTTATTTCAGAGTAGCCGTAAAAGCTATAAATTTTAAAGCCCTCTAGTTCTCTTACTATCGGGCTTGGCTCGCTTAAAATTTGTGAGCAAATTTTACAAAATGTATTTAGCGTAAAGCTCTTGCAAAACGCACAAAACATTAGCTATTTAAAATAGCAATTGCTGTGCGTTTGATGGCATCATTTATGATCTCAGTTAAAAATGATTTAAATGCTCCACCTGTGGGAATTAACTCAAATTTGGTTTGATTATTTGAAATGTTTTTAACGATGCTTTGATCGCCTTTTTGGATCTTAAGTGTAATCTTAATATTACCTTTTGTATTATCAGTGCCGTATCCGCTCATATTTGCTTCAAACTCGTTGATAAAAATTTCAACTACAACGCCACCCATGCCATTTACATTTGCACCGCGCGCCATAAGCTCTTTTTTGAGCGAATCAATAAAATAAGTAGCAAGATCGTTTTGAAGCACGACATATTCTTTTACGGTACCTTTGCTATCAGTGATCGTAGCAATGGTACTTTTATTTTTGCGGTTATCATGCACTGCGCTTATGTAGGCCTCAAAGCCGCTATTTTGCTGGCTCGCAGCAGCCTTATATGGATCAAATGCGACAACACTTTGACTTGGCGCACAACCAGTTAAAAATAAAACAAAAAATCCAAAAATAGCTAAAAATTTAAATTTATTCATCGTTTTTCCTTTTTAAAGTTTAGTGATCTCATCGGCTACTTTTATCGCGGCTTGTTTAACCAAAAGTGCGATAAAAAAGTCAAACTGACCAGACTCTGAAGCCTCTAGCTTCTCCACATGGTGCCTAGTCGAGATAGGTAACGTTTTTTTGAAATTTATATTTGAAAGAATAAGAAGCCCATTTAGATGTCCATTTAAAATTTCTGAACTTCCTGAGTAGTTTCCTCTAAGCTCGTCAAATCTAAAATCAAGCCTATATGTGTAAGGCGATGTTTGAGTATCGACAACAACGATCCCGCGAGAATTTAACTCACGCTGCAAAAACATGTAAAAAAGCACTTCAAGGCGCGGATTTGAGTTAAAAACTGCAGTATTTCCTTCAACGCCTGTGTAATATATCGATCTTGCACTACTTCTAGCATCAACGATTCTGTGAAAATAAACCTTTTTTAATCCAACATTAGTATCGATCATGTTTTTTTCCAAGCAGCAGTTTATTGCTACATCACTTTTGTATTTAACACCATTTATAAAAAGACCATCGCCCCTGCCTTTACAAGCGCTGCAGTCAGCCGGTATCCTCATAACCTCTTCAAAATACATCTTATCTTCGCTATTTATGCTCGTACTTTGCACGCCGTCTATTCCTTCACATGATAGACAAAGGCTAGCTTTTGCCACACAGCCAGTTAGAAAGACAGCTGCAAAAACTGCCAGTAATGTCATTCTTAGCATTTTACTTCCTTTTGCTCGTTTTGTTTTTTACGAAGATTTTTCGCACTCTCGCCTGCGATGCCATAGTTATTCGTATCGATCTCATCGATAATGACAACGGTATTTTGAGCGCTTCTACCTAAAATTTCGCTTATTAGCTTTGTAACTCCGCTTATCATCTTCTCTTTTTGCTCCACACTTGGGCTATCACCCTCTTTTGTCACACAAATTTTCACAAATGGCATAGTGCTCCTTTTTGTAAATTTAGTATTTAAACCTATCAAAACAGCATAAGACAAGTCATAATGTCGTGAGATGATTTTGGATGTTGCGCATAAATTTTCGATCAAGATAGGACAAATAGTCCATCGAAGAGAGAAAATTTAAAGCTCATTCAAAGGCGCTCACGGCACGCCTCTAGTCTATTTTTAAGACGGATAAGAATGCTTCTTGCGGCAAATTCACCTTTCCTATCGCCTTCATACGCTTTTTACCCTCTTTTTGCTTTTCAAGCAACTTTCTCTTACGAGTGATGTCGCCGCCGTAGCACTTGGCTGTGACGTTTTTACCCATTGATTTTACGGTTTCTCGAGCGATTATTTTATTGCCGATGCTAGCTTGTATCGCCACCTCAAAGAGCTGACGCGGCACGATCTCTTTCATCGCCTTTACGAAGTCCCTGCCCTTTGTCTGCGCCTTGCTCTCAGGTACGATGATAGAGAGCGCATCGACCGTCTCGCCAGCCACTTTGACATCAAGCTTTACTAGATCGCCCACGCGGTAGTCGCTAGGCTCGTAGTCAAAGCTCGCGTAGCCTTTGGTGCTTGACTTTAGCTTGTCATAAAAGTCCATAACGATCTCGTTCATCGGTATGTCATACTCGAGCAATACGCGGTCAGTCGTGATGTAGTCCATCTTCGTTTGTATGCCGCGGCGGTTGTTTAAGAGTGTGATAATGTTGCCCAAAAACTCGCTTGGAGTGATAATAGTCGCTTTCACGTATGGCTCAAGGATCGAGTCTATTTTATTGACTGGTGGCAGCTGGCTTGGGTTTTGGATCTTTAAATTTAGCCCATCAGTTTGGATGACTTCATAAGTCACAGTTGGCGCTGTGGCGATGAGATCTAGGTCAAATTCACGCTCCAGCCTCTCTTTGACGACCTCCATATGAAGAAGACCTAAAAAGCCAACCCTAAAGCCAAATCCAAGTGCGACCGAGGTCTCTGGCTCGTAGCTAATGGAGCTGTCATTTAGCTTTAGCTTATCCAGCGCATCACGCAGATCTTCAAATTTATCAGTTTCTATTGGATAAAGTCCCGCAAAAACAAACGGCTTAGCCCTCTCAAAGCCGCCAACTGGCTCTTTTAGAGGATTTCTTGACTGCGTTATCGTATCTCCAACTTGCACGTCGCTAACATTTTTAAGCCCCAAAACAACGATGCCAACCTCGCCAGCTGCAAGGCTTTTTGTCTTGATAGGAGCGATAGGGTTTGGATACATGAGGTCTAGCACGATGTGTTTTTTGCCCGTGCCCATGACCAAAATTTCATCATTTTTTGAAATTTCACCATCATAAACACGCACAAGAGCAAGCGCGCCAAGGTAGTTGTCAAACCAACTATCGTAGATTAGCGCCTTTGTAGGCTTGCTTACGTCGCCATTTGGTGCAGGGATCCTCGTGATGATCGCTTCAAGCAGCTCTTTTATGCCAACGCCTGTTTTTGCGCTTACTTCGATCGCTCCTGAGCAGTCAAGTCCTATGATGTGCTCGATCTCGTCTTTTACCCTAGCAGGGTCAGCCGCTGGTAGGTCGATCTTGTTGATGACTGGGATGATCTCTAGGTTGTTTTCTAGCGCGATATAGACGTTTGCGATAGTCTGCGCCTCTACGCCCTGAGAAGCGTCTACGACTAGCAGCGCACCCTCGCAACTAGCTAGGCTACGGCTTACCTCGTAGCTAAAATCGACGTGTCCTGGAGTGTCTATCAAATTTAGAACAAAATTTTGCCCATTTATTGCGTAGTTTAGGCGGACAGACTGGGCTTTGATCGTGATACCACGCTCTTTTTCGATATCCATCGTATCCATGATCTGGCTGCTCATCTCACGGTCACTTACGGCGCCACACTCCTGAATGAGGCGATCAGCAAGCGTGCTTTTGCCGTGGTCGATGTGAGCTATGATGCTAAAGTTTCTAATGTTTTTCATGAAATCCCTAGTTAAATTTTAGGCGATTTTATAAAAAAAATCGTTAAAGTTGAGTAAAAATGAGTTTGCTAGGTTAGCAAGGCTTAAATTTAAAGCTCAAATTTAGCTCTTAAACTTTTACGCAAAGCGCAGAGCACAACGCAAAGTGAATATAAAAAATAAAGATAAGCAAAAAGCGGTAAAAAAGCGAGAAAAGCTGAAGCATAAACTAAAGCACTAAGCCCGTATGTCGCAGTTGCCAGCACTGGCACGTGATAAGTCCAAAGCTCTGGCTGCTTAAACGGAGCATCTATGGCATTAAAATACAGAGCAAAATTTAACGCCAGCAACAAAATGAATATATAGCCCTTTTTCATACAAAATAGAGCGCAGATCAAGGCTACTACGAAATTTACTGCGATAAGAGGAACCATATCCATAAAAATACCAAGCAAACCGATAGCCACGACCATTGGATATTCATTTTTTATGCGAAACATTAAATTTAAGCCTTTTGCGTCAAATTTCACTCAAATTTTAGTGATGATGCCCAAAGTGATCATCTTCATCATTTAGCTCGCAGATGAGATCATCTTTGTGCCCAAGGCTCTCGCTCTCAAACTGAAGCGTGACATGGCCGATGCCAACGTGAGAAAGCTCGTGCTCGATGCGCTTTATCATCTTTGAAATTTCAGCCACGCTTAGCGCATCATCCACCACCACATGGGCTATGAGCGCGTTTGTGCCAGCATTTATCGCCCAGATATGTAGGTCATGCACGATTTTAACGCCATCTACGCCCTTTATAACGCCTAAAATTTCATCCGTATCAAGCTTAAGCGGCACGGCTTCTATCAGGATATTAAAGCTATCTTTTAGCAAGCTAGCGCCACTTTTTATGATGAGTAGCGAGACAAAGATACTTGCGATGCTATCGGCCTGCGTGAAGTTAAATTTCATCACAAGAAGTGCCGCGACGATGGCACCAACCGAGCCAAGCGTGTCGCCAAGCACGTGCAAATAAGCACCTTTCATATTTAAATTTTCTTTTGTATCAGCACTTTTATGCATATAAATAGCCACGACTAAATTTACCACAAGCCCCAAAATGCTAACAAAAAGCATCGTCTCAGCTTTGATCTCTGGCTCGTTAAAAAGCCTGATGATAGCTTCGACTACGACAAAGACTGCAAGTGCGATAAGAGCGATGGCATTTATGAAAGCAGCGATGATCTCGACCCTTTTGTAGCCAAAGGTCTTTTGTAAATTTGCCCTTTTTTCTGCGATCTTAAAAGCAATCAGCGACAAAAAGAGAGCCGCAGCGTCTGAGAGCATGTGAAATGCGTCGCTAACAAGCGCAAGCGAGTTTGAAACGAAGCCAAAAACGGCCTCAACTATCATAAACGTGAAAATTAGAAAAAATGAATTTCTAAGAACGTTCTTGTTGTGCATCATTGTCCTTCTTTTGGGCGTCGATCCTCTTGCCGATATCTTTTAAATTTGAAAATTCCTCTATGAGCTTTGGCGAGTCATCAAGACTGATGACGAAATTCCATATATAGGTCATCACAGAGTAGATGTGGCCGGCATTTGTCTGCTGCGAGCTTAACACTATTATCGCCACCAAAAAGAGCAGTGAAGCGCTAATGCCGATGATAAAATAGCTTATCGCCTCCCTATTTGAGATCGCTATACGAAATTTAGAAACGACATCGTAGTGCCTATTTAGCGTGCTTTTGTTAAAAACACCTATCACCTTTGCCTCTTTTTCTAGGCGGTCATTTAAGCGAAGATAAAGGTCGTCATTTTTCTTAATATATCTTGGTAAAAATATAAGAAAAGCGATCATTACGGCAAAGCACGCCACAGCGACCTTTGGCTCAACAAAAATGAGCATAAACGCTGAGCCGATGATCGAAATAACCGATGTAAAAAATATAGGAAAATGCGTCTCAAAGAAATTTACAAACTCTCGCGAGAGCGCTACTCTGGCGATGATGGCGGAGTCGTCTTTGGCATTTTGTTTTTCATTCATGATGACATTTACAGCAAGCTTTGCGTAGATATTTGCAAAAACTTGCGTATCCACGCGGCGTCTAATGGCTCCTACAAGCCACGCTATGAGCACAAAAAGTGCGTAAATGAGAGCATTTAACGTATTTCCTTGCATGATTGCGTTTATCGCAAAGCCCGCAAATATCGGGTATGCTAGAAAAAGTCCGTTCTCTGCTAGCACCAAAGCAAAGGTCAAAATGAGCTTTTTGTTATGCTCGGTCGCTATGCTCTTTAGCGTTTTAAAGGCGTTATTTTGCAAATTTACTCCTAGAATTTTTTGCAAATTCTAGCCCAAATTTATAAAAATTTGAAATTTTTTGTTGTAACTCTTGACATTACAACAAAAAATTATTATACTTCGCTCATCAGTTGTAAGTAAAAAGATTACAACATAAAAATAAGGAGAAAAAATGAAAAATTATCAGGTTGCAAAGGTCGCAAACGAGCCAAGAGTCGAGCTAAAAGAAGCTTTAAATTTAACTGGCTGTGAGGTATCTATAAATGAGCTTGCGGCAAATGTAAGCGTGCCATTTGTCCATGCGCACAAGCAAAACGAGGAGCTTTACATCATCACTGATGGCGATGGCGAGCTCTTCATCGACGGCGAAGTGATAAATGTAAGCAAAGGTGACGCGGTGCGCATAGATCCAGAGGGTAAGAGGTGCTTTAAAGCTGGCAAAAACGGCATCAAAATGATCTGCATCCAGACAAAACGCGGTAGCCTAGAGCAATACACTATGAGCGACGGCGTGATAGTTGATGACGTAAAGCCAAGCTGGCTCTAAATTTAAAGACAAATTTAAAGGATAAACAATGAAAATAGCAATCATAGGTGCAAACGGCAAAAGCGGTGCAAATTTAGTAAATGAGGCGCTAAAACAAGGTTACGACGTCACAGCGATCGTTAGAAACAAAGAGTATAAAAACGAAAGCGTAAAGGTCGTTTATAAAGATATTTTCGAGCTTACAAAGGCTGATTTAGCAGGCTTTGACGCGGTTATTAGCGCATTTGCAGCATGGAGCGAAGAAACCTTCCCACTTCACAAAAAAGTGGCCGCCCACCTAGTAAATTTACTAGAAGGCACTAACACAAGGCTCATCGTAGTTGGCGGCGCTGGCACGTTATTTGTTGATAGCAAAGGCACTATGGTCATGGATACGCCAGACTTCCCAGCAGCATATATGGGTGTGGCAAAGGCTACGGCGGAGTCATATTTTGAGCTAAAAGGTAGCACAAATGTGCTTTGGACGTATGTAAGTCCAGCAGGCGACTACGACGCAAATGGCGCTCGCACGGGCAAATACGTGCTTGGCGGGGATGATCTCATACTAAACTCAAAAAATGAGAGCTACATAAGCTACGCAGACCTTGCGCTTGCGATCATTGACGAGCTAAAAAACAAGAAATTTATCCAAAAGCGCTTTACCGCCGTCGGAGAGAGAGCATGAGTTTATAAATTTGACAGCTAGCAAAGGCTCATAAGTCAAATTTAGCTGGCTGTCTTTGGCAGAAAATTTAAGTATAATCACGAAAAATTTAAGGACGATCATGCAAGTTGGCATTAAATTTTCAACTGCAATACACGCGCTTTTATGTGCTAAATTTTTTGAAAACGAAAAGGTTACTAGCGAATTTATAGCTGGCAGCATAAACACAAACCCAGTTATCGTTAGGCGCCTGCTTGGCACTCTAAAGGCTGCAGGACTTGTGAATATTGTAGCTGGAGTTGGTGGTGTGAGTCTTGCGAAAGAGCCAAAAGATATAACCCTCCTTCAAATCTTTAACGCAGTAAATGATAAAGAAAAACTTTTTAAGATCCACTCTGACTCACCCAAAGCCTGCCCACTTGGTAGCAAGATCGAGGGACTCTTAACTGGTCACTTCCTAAA
>NZ_PIRO01000005.1 GCF_003048905.1 Campylobacter concisus | reverse complement strand
CTATAAAACATTATATTAATACGTAAAAACGTATAAAAATATTAGAACATAGAGGTAATATAAAAATTTTTAAGTTTATTTAATTGTTTTTTGTAATTTTATTTTTGGAAAGGCTTATACGATTAATATTAGATAAGCTTAGTTATATAGACTAAAGATATATAAATAAATTATTTTAACTTAAATACTTGACATTAATAAACTAAAGTTGTATAATCTGCTTAGCAATTAAAAAGAAAGAGTGCTAAAAGTGAGTAAAACAAATAAACGTGATTTGATACTAAATTCTATCATCGAGGCTTATTTGCAGGATAATATGCCTATTGGTTCAAATGAGCTTGGCTCTCGTATGAGTGCAGCTATTCCAGCCTCTACGATACGCGTTTATTTTAAAAAGCTTTCAGATGAGGGCGAGATCACAAAGCTTCACATTAGTGGCGGTCGGATACCAACAATCGCTGCGATGAGAAGATATTGGAGTGAAATTTTTGCTATAAGTGATATAAATTTAGAGATAAATGATGCCGAAGGATTGAAAAAGTTATGCGATGAATTTGAGCTTTATTGTATGATTTTTGGCACAATCGATAATGAATTGCTAGAAATTTTAAATTTAAATAATAGATATATGATCTTAAATTTTGGTGAAGATGAGATCGTTATCAAATTTGATGCTAGGATGTATAAATTTTTAAGTAATCTTGCTGGAGTTAGTTTAAACAAGCTTGAGCTTATCTGCTCTCAAGTTGGTTTAAGCGAACTAAAAAGTAAAATAAGAGAGCTTAAAAGGACTAAAATTTACTTCCAAGAAAACGAAATTTTAGCCTTTGATATGTTTAAAGATAGACGTTTTAAGATGGTTTTTGACCCAAGTTTTAGTCTGCAAATGGATGAAAAACTTACATTTTCTCCTATGTTTGATGAAAATTTTATGGGGCTTAAATTTAGTACAAACTATCTTGGTAGCGAAGCACAGATGATCTGTGCTGGCAGTATTTATACTGACTATGTGAAATTTATAAATCTAATAAAGGAGGCTGCGTGAGCGAAGAGGTAAAAGAGCAAAACCTACCTGAGGTTGAGCCTGTGCAAGAACTAGCTAATGATAGTGTAAATTTGGACGCACTTGGCGATATTTCAAAGGTTGAAAAACTTGAAAAAGAGCTCGGAGAAATAACTGATAAATATTATAGAGCAAATGCTGAGTTTGAAAATATCAAAAAGCGTTATGAAAAAGAAAAGACAGACGTTGCAAACTATGCAAATGAGAAATTTGCTAGGGACTTGCTACCAGTCATCGATGCTCTTGAGATCGCTGCAAATTTTGATCCAGAAGATGATGAATTTGCTAAAAAGATCAAAGAGGGCATTTTGATAACTATAAATCAGTTTAAAAAATGCTTTGAAAAGCATGGCGTAAGCGAGATACCAACTGATACTGAGTTTGATCCAAGCGTGCATAATGCTGTTTTAAGGGTCGATAGCGAAGAGAAGCAGAGTGGTCAAATCGTGCAAGCTTTGCAAAAAGGCTATATGATAAATGGTAGGGTTTTGCGCCCAGCTATGGTCAGTGTAGCAAACTAAATTTATAAAAATAAAATCTAATAAAAAGGAAAAATATGTCAAAAGTTATAGGTATAGACTTAGGTACAACAAACTCTTGTGTGAGCGTTTTTGAGCGCGGCGAGAGCAAAGTTATCCCAAACAAAGAGGGTAAAAACACGACTCCATCAGTTGTTGCTTTCACAGACAAAGGTGAAATTCTAGTAGGTGACGTTGCAAAACGTCAAGCAGTTACAAACCCTGAAAAGACGATATATTCTATCAAACGTATCATGGGTTTGATGAGTAATGAAAAAAATGCTGAAGAGGCAAAAAGCCGCTTGCCATATCACGTCGTAGATAGAAACGGCGCTTGCGCAGTTGAGATCGCTGGCAAGATCTATACTCCACAAGAAATTTCAGCAAAAATTCTTATCAAGCTAAAAGAAGACGCTGAAGCATACCTTGGTGAAAAGGTAACAGATGCGGTTATTACCGTACCTGCATACTTTAACGACAGCCAAAGAAAGGCTACAAAAGAGGCTGGAACGATCGCGGGACTAAACGTACTTCGTATCATCAACGAGCCAACAGCTGCAGCGCTTGCTTATGGTCTTGATAAAAAAGAGGCTGAGAAAATTTTAGTTTATGACCTAGGCGGTGGTACATTTGACGTTACAGTGCTAGAGACTGGTGATAATATCGTTGAAGTTTTGGCAACTGGCGGTAACGCATTCTTAGGTGGTGATGACTTTGATAACAAGATAATCGACTGGCTAGTAAGCGAGTTTAAAAACGAAAATGGTATCGATCTAAAAGGCGATATCATGGCACTTCAACGCTTAAAAGAAGCTGCTGAAAATGCTAAAAAAGAGCTAAGCTCAGCTCAAGAGACTGAGATAAATTTACCATTTATCACAGCTGATGCAACTGGTCCAAAACACCTTGTTAAAAAGCTAACTCGTGCTAAATTTGAGGGCATGATCGACTCACTTGTGGGTGAGACTATTACTAAGATAAACGAGGTAACAAAAGATGCTGGTTTAAATAAAAGCGACATCAAAGAGGTCGTAATGGTCGGTGGTTCAACTCGTGTGCCACTCGTTCAAGAAGAGGTCAAAAAGGCATTTGGTAAAGAGCTAAATAAGAGCGTGAACCCAGATGAAGTCGTAGCTATCGGTGCTGCGATCCAAGGTGCGGTTATAAAAGGCGACGTAAAAGACGTGCTACTTCTTGACGTAACTCCGCTTAGCCTTGGTATCGAAACACTTGGCGGCGTGATGACAAAGATCATCGAAAAAGGTACAACCATACCAACTAAGAAAAGCCAAGTCTTCTCAACTGCTGAAGATAATCAAAGTGCGGTTACTATTATGGTTTTACAAGGTGAGCGTGAGTTTGCAAGAGATAATAAATCACTTGGAAATTTCAACCTTGAAGGCATCCCAGCAGCTCCAAGAGGTGTTCCTCAAATAGAAGTTGAGTTTGACATCGACGCAAACGGAATTTTAACCGTTTCAGCAAAAGATAAAGCAACTGGCAAAGCTCAAAATATCACTATCTCTGGATCAAGCGGCTTAAGCGAAGAAGAGATAAACAATATGGTAAAAGATGCTGAGCTTCATAAAGAAGAAGACAAAAAGCGCAAAGACGCAGTTGAAGCTAGAAACCAGGCTGACGCACTAGTTCATCAAACTGAAAAGAGTATGAGTGAGCTTGGCGAGAAGGTCCCAGCTGATGATAGAAGCAACATCGAAGCTGCGCTAAACGATCTAAAAGAGGTCTTAAAAGATGAAAATTCTTCAAAAGAGCAAATCGATGCAAAAGTAGAAGCTCTAAGCAAGGCCAGCCACAAACTAGCAGAAGCTATGTATAAAAAAGATGAAAACGCTGGAGCAAACGGCGGAAATAATAAAAAAGACGACGACGTTATAGACGCTGAAGTCGAGTAAAACTTCTAGAGCAGGGCAGCTTGCCTTGCTCTTTTATAAATTTATCTTCATAAATCCTTAAGATTGATTCAAAATAAGTATTTTAAATAGTTAAAATTTATATAATGCCAAACAAAAAAAGGCAAAAAATGTATTTATTTTTTTTGATTACTCATTTAATTTGTGCCATTGTATTTATAGGATACGTTTTTTTCGATGTTTGCATATATCCGTTTGCTAAAAAAACGGTTGATGCTAAAACCCTTGAAATAGTTAAAAAGGCCTACACAAAAGGCAGTGCAAAGGTTTTTGGCACAGCATTTTTATTGCTTTTAATAAGTGGCGCTTATATGGCAAAAGACTATTTTGGAGGTGAGCTTGGCTGGTGGCAAAGCAACTTTCAAAAGCTACTGCTTGTAAAAATTTTTGTTTTACTCATAATGTGCCTTGTAACTTTTATCTCTGTTTTTAATGTCGTTATTTTAAAAAAGCCTGATCCATTTGGTAAATTTTCACATTTAATAGCTCTAGTGCTTTGCCTGATAATGGTCATTTTAGCAAAAGTAATGTGGTGGGCTTAAAAATTTAGCTAACAAATCTAAGCAAATCGCTAGCTAGAAGTTAAAAATTCTTTAATCGATACTCTTTAACTTATCTTTATTTAGCCCTTCTTCTATGCGTTTTATCTCTTCACTTCCGTCTCTTACGACATTTTTGTCAAATTCCAAGTAGTCATTTATCTTTTTTGGATATTCAACGTGACTTAGGATAAATTTAAAGACATTTAGCCTAGCTTCTTTTTTGTTATCGCTTGAGACGATGACCCATGGTGAAATGCTATTGTGAGAGGCAAGAAGCATCGAATATTTAGCGATAGAGTACTGATCCCAAAGTTCTTGCGCTTTTTGATCAACGGGTGAAATTTTAAATTGCTTTAACGGATCATTTTGCCTCTCTTTGAAGCGTTTTTTCTGCTCATCTTTTGTGATTGAAAGATAAATTTTAAAGAAAATTATGCCAGAGTTTATGATCATCTCTTCAAATTTTGGCACTTCACGTAAAAATTCTTTATGCTCTGCTTGTGTGCAAAAGCCCATTACCGGCTCAACACCAGCTCTATTGTACCAGCTTCTATCAAAGATCACGATCTCTCCGGCACTTGGCAGATGAGTCACATATCTTTGAAAATACCACTGCGTTTTTTCGACATCACTTGGCTTAGCAAGCGCTACTATACGGCAACCCCTTGGATTTAGATGCTCAGTTAGGCGTTTTATCGTTCCTCCTTTACCGGCTGCGTCGCGCCCTTCCATTAGCATGAGTACTCTAAGGCCTTTTTCTTTTACGTAATTTTGAAATTTTAAAAGTTCAATTTGAAGTAGTCTAAGCTCTTCCTCGTAGCCAAGCTTCTCGCTTTTTTGGTGTTTTTTGTCTTTTGACATCTTTGCTCCTTTAAAATTTCACGTATTTTCACAATTTTACAATAAAATAGAATAAATTTAAGAATTTAGACTAAAATCATCTTTTTTAATTTAGCAAGGATTAGTATGTTTTTAAAATTTCTTTTTTCGCTTATTTTATTTGCAGGCTCGCTTTTTGCCGAGGTTTTAGATGTTAGTAAAGCCTTTGTTTTAACTCCAAGCGTTGATAGTCAAAATGTTGAAGTGAAGTTTAACTTTGGTGAAAATATCTATCTTTATAAAGAGAGTTTTGAGATTAAACTAGCTGGCAAAAAGATAAATGAGCTATTAAATTTGCCAAGTAGTGAAAATACGGGAGAATACGAAATTTATCCAAAAGATTTTTCGATTTTTATCCCATTAAATTTAGTAAAAGAAAATCTTTCAAATGGCAAAGCGATACTTGACATTAACTATCAAGGCTGTGCTAAAAACGGCATTTGCTACCGTCCACAAAATAAAATTTATGAGATAACTGACCAAGCTGGAAAATTTAGCATCGCCACTTTTAAAAAAGAGCAAAAAAGCGATACCGACATTCTTGCTGAAGAATTTTCTAGCGAGCAGGATATCGCAAATGGGCTTGGAGATAAAAATTTTTTTATCTCACTTCTTACTTTTTTTGGTTATGGTCTCTTGCTTTCACTAACACCTTGCGTCTTTCCGATGATACCGATACTTTCAAGCATAATCGTCTCAAAAGGTGCTAATTTAAATGCAAAAAAAGGCTTTTTACTATCATTTATCTATGTTGTCGCGATGAGCCTAGCTTACGCATTAGCTGGAGTAGCGGCTAGTCTGCTTGGCTTTGGTATCGCAGGAGCTTTGCAAAACATCTATGTGCTCGGCACTTTTGCGGCCATTTTTGTCATTTTAAGCTTTAGTATGTTTGGATTTTATGATATAAAATTGCCAGCGAAATTTGAAAATTTGATAAGTAAAAAATCGCAAAATAGTTCAGGCTATGTTGGAATTTTTATTATGGGTTTTGCCTCAGCTCTCATCGTATCACCTTGCGTAGCAGCACCATTAGCTGGTGCGCTTCTTTATATCGCTCAAAGTGGAAATGTCTTTTATGGTGGCATTATGCTTTTTGTCATGGGGCTTGGCATGGGAGTGCCACTGCTTATTATTGGGCTAAGCTCTGGAAAGCTCTTGCCAAAACCTGGTAGTTGGATGGATGAAGTGAAAAAATTCTTTGGTTTTTTGATGCTCATCATGGCGATTTGGATCCTTGCGCGTATGCTTGGAGAATTTTTTGAGCTATTAGGATATGGCATTATAGGCGTTTTTATGGCAGTTTATTTTGGGGCATTTGAAGTAGCAGAAAAAAGCTGGGCTAAGTTTAAAAAAGCGTTTTTTATCCTAGTTTTTATATATTCGGTTATGCTAATAGTTGGTTCATTTTTAGGCTCAAAGGAGGCTTTTTCTCCGCTTTCTGGACTAAATTTGGCAAAAAGTGATAGTGCGTTAAAATTTAATTCCGTTAAAAATTTAGATGAACTAAATGAGATAATAAAAAACTCAACCAAACCCGTTTTAGTAGATTTTTATGCTGATTGGTGTGCAAGCTGCAAAGAGATAGAAAAGATTACTTTTAAAGATATTGACGTTATGGATGCTTTGGCAAATTTTGCACTTATTCGTATCGATGTAACAAATGGCGGACCACAAAATGATGAGATGCTAAGAAATTTTGGGCTTATTGATCCGCCTGCGCTCTTGCTATTTAGTGGTGGCGATGAGCTAAAATTTCTTAGAACTATCGGCTTTATAGATGCTAAAAATTTTCTAGCAAAGCTTGAGAAGATTAAATAATCTTGTCCTTACTGTTACAAAGATCATTTAAGATACACTCATGGCAAAGCGGTTTTTTGGCTTTACAGGTGTAACGTCCAAAGAGCACCATGGCTTGATGAAGCTTACCAAGATCTGTTTTAAAGGCGTGGCTAAGATCAGCTTCAGTGGCTTCTGGTGTCTTTGCATGGCTAAGATCAAGTCTGTGCGCCACTCTAAAAACGTGTGTATCAACAGCCATAACATTTGCATTTGTAGCTTCTAAAAGCACGACATGAGCGGTCTTTTGTCCAACTCCAGCAAGCGCTTTTAGCTTCTCTTCATCAAGCGGAATTTCTCCGTTATAAAGCTCAACCACGCTGTTTGCCATTTTGATTAAATTTACAGCCTTGTTATTAAAAAAGCTGCACGAGTTTATCATTAGTTTTAGGCTTGCTAAATTTGCGCTAGCTAGCTCATAGACATCTTTATACGCTTCAAATAAAGCCGGAGTTATTAAATTTACTCTTTTATCAGTGCACTGGGCTGAGAGCATGACACAGACAAGTAGCTCATATAAATTTCTAAATTTAAGCTCACTTTTGGCGTCTTTAAACTCTTCTAGAAGTCTTGTTTTTATCTCTAAAATATCTTTTTTTGTTCTCATTTTCGTATTTTACCTTATTTTCTTAAGTTAAATGAAAAGTTATCGCTTTATTTGATATAATCTTGCCCATAAAATCAATTTTTTAAAGGATTTATATGAAAAAATTTTTGTTTCCAGCAGTTTTAAGTTTAGCAGCAGCTGTTACTCTAAATGCAGCAGTAGTTGCAACAGTTGATGGTGATGCTATAAGTGATAGCGATATTTCAAGCCTTTTGTCAGCAGCTATGCCAGGATTTGACGCTAGCAAGCTTCAACCAAATGAGAAAAAACGTATTATCGACGATCTAATAAATAGAAAACTTCTTTTAAAAGATGCTAAGTCAAGCGGTATCGAAAAAGATGTAGAGTACATCAAAGCCGTAAAAGCAGCGCAAGAAGGTATTGCAGTTGAGCTTTATATGAGAAAGCTTTTTGATGGCATAAAAGTAAGTGATAACGAACTAAAAGATTTTTACAATAAAAATAAAGCAAGTATGAATGAGCCAGCTCAAGCAAAAGCAAGACATATCCTAGTTGAAGATGAGAAAACAGCAAACGACATCATCGCTCAACTTAAAAATTTAAAAGGCGAGGCGCTAACTAAGAAATTTGTAGAGCTAGCAAGCCAAAAATCAATCGACAAAGGCTCAGCAGCACACGGTGGCGAGCTTGGCTGGTTTGGTCAAAGCCAAATGGTAAAACCTTTTGCAGACGCAGCATTTTCAATGGCTAATGGCACAGTTTCAACTAAGCCAGTTAAAACTCAGTTTGGCTACCATGTTATCTTAAAAGAAGATGGCAAAGCTGCTGGCACTGTAAGCTTTGAACAAGCAAAACCAGAGATTGAGCAAGCTGTAAAAATGGAGAAATTCCAAGCTGCTGTTAGACAAAAAAGTGAAGCTCTACGCCAAAAAGCAAAGATAGAATACAAATAAAATTTGGAGGATAAAATGGGCGTTTTAGATATCGTAAAACCTGGTGTTTTAAGCGGAGATGATGTAACAAAACTTTATGCTTATGCCAAAGAGCAAGGTTTTGCAATACCTGCTGTAAATGTCGTAGGCAGCGACTCAGTAAATGCTGTTTTAGAAGCGGCAAAGGTTGCTAACTCGCCTGTTATCGTTCAGTTTAGTAATGGCGGTGCAGGTTTTTACGCTGGTAAAGCCTGCGAAAATGCAGCCGTTCTTGGTGCGATCGCTGGAGCAAAGCATGTTCATTTGCTAGCCAAAGCTTATGGCGTGCCAGTCATTTTACATACAGACCATGCTGCTAGAAAGCTTTTACCTTGGATAGATGAGCTAGTAAAAGCAAGTCATGAGTATAAAAAAACTCACGGCGTGCCACTTTTTAGCTCTCACATGCTTGATCTTAGCGAAGAGAATATCAATGAAAATTTAAGCACGTGCGAGAAGTATCTAAAAGAGCTTAGCGAGCTTGGTATTAGCCTTGAGATCGAGCTTGGCGTCACTGGTGGCGAAGAAGATGGCGTAGATAACACAAGCGTTGATAACGCACTTCTTTACACTCAGCCAGAAGATGTCGCGCTTGCTTATGAAAGACTAAGCAAGATAAGCGATAAATTTAGCATCGCAGCCAGTTTTGGCAACGTTCATGGTGTCTATAAACCGGGCAATGTCGTGCTAAGACCAGAAATTCTTAAAAACTCACAAGCCTATGTGGCAAAGAAATTTAATACAAAAAGTGACAAGCCTGTAAATTTTGTATTTCATGGCGGTAGTGGCAGCGAGCTAAAAGATATCAAAAATGCTGTAAGTTACGGCGTTATCAAGATGAACATTGACACTGATACGCAGTGGGCTTTCTGGGACGGCGTGCGTGAGTATGAGGCTAAAAATAGAGCATACTTGCAAGGTCAGATCGGCAACCCAGAGGGCGATGATAAGCCAAATAAAAAATACTACGATCCAAGGAAATGGCTAAGAAGTGGCGAGGAGAGCATGGTTAAGCGTCTTCAGACTGCTTTTAGCGACTTAAACTGCCTAAATAGGAACTAATCCTATGCAAAATCAAAATGATTTTAGTGAGCTAAGCGTACCAAAAGAGCGCCAAGCTCACTCTTTCTTTGTCTTTTTTAAAGTTATCTTTATCCCTTTAGCTATCTACATCTTGGCGATACTAGCGTATCTTGGCGTTATAAATTTTCAGATGAAGCTTCACACCATCGTGATGATGGGCGTTATACTCTTTGTCGCTTTTATCTTTTCACGTCACAGCGCTTTGGTCGCTTACTCAAATTTCTTAGCAAATGCCAAAGACTACAAGATAAGGCTAAAAGAATTTATCATCTCGCATCTCTTTGAAATTTCAAACGTCAAAAAGGCAAACGCTAAATTTGAAGATTTTTTTGAGAGCTATACAAGAAATTTTAGAAATGACAACCTAGCAAACATCGGTCAAGCAGTCTTTCCTATGCTTGGAATTTTAGGCACATTTATTAGTATCGCTATTTCTATGCCAAGCTTTAGCTCAAGCACTGCAAACGGCCTTGAAAAAGAGATCGCTATACTGTTAAATGGCGTGTCTACGGCATTTTATGTATCGATTTACGGCATATTTTTAGCGCTTTGGTGGATGTTTTTTGAAAAGATAGGCATTAGCAAATTTGAGAGATTTTACAGCGAGCAAAAAGAGCTAAGCCGTGAGTTTTTCTGGCAGGAAAATGAACTAAATGCAAATTTTATGAAAGCATCTGTTGGCTACTTTAAAGATAGTCATGACGCTTTTAAAATGGTGCTTGATGATAAATTTTTAAGAAATTTAAACGATCAGGTAAATGAAAAATTTGACAGACTAAAAGAGCTTTGCGAAATAGAGAAAAATATCATAAATCAAAGCAAGGCTGAGCTTAGTGCAAACCTTAAAATGCTAAATGAAGCTAGCCTAAAACAAGATGAATTTGTAAAAATCCACTCTGATATGCTAAAGGCAGTAAGCGCGTTTTCTAATGCCTTTAAAGATATGGAGGTTAAAATTTTAACCGAGCATGCAAAGCTTGGCGAAATTTTTAGTAGAAATTTAAACGCCACAAAAGAGAGCCAGATAAAATTTGAGCAGACTATAAAGAGTTTTGACAAGGTTTTAAGAGAATTTTCTCTCTCTTTGATGAAAGAGCAAAACGACGCACTAAAGGAATTTAGAGCCTCGCTCGTGGAGAGTGCGACGATATTTAAGGCAGCATATGAGCAAGAGGGCAGGAACTTGGAGCGAGAAAAAGAGCGTGAGAGCCTCATTGCTGAGCTTAAGAAGAACATAGACGAGATCGATAAAGAAGCAAATTCTGTAATAGAAAAAATCGAAAATCTAGTGCAATGAAAATAAACAAAAATAACGAAGATCAATCGAGCTTTTGGGTTTCGTACGCGGACTTGATGGCGGGTCTACTCTTTGTTTTTATGCTACTAATAGGTGCTGTCGTCGTAAAATACGTCCTAACTCAAAATACTCTTGAAAATAAAGAGCAAGCCATCATCGCAGCACTAGCAAATTTAAAAGACGCCCAGGGTAAAAATTTCACCCTTGAAGAGCTAAATGAAGCACTAAAAAGTGAGCTTTCAAAGATAAGCGACGAAAACATAAATTTAAAAAAATCAAATGAAATTTTTGTCATTCAAATAGACGCCCTAAAAGAAAAACTAGCCCAGCTTATAGATGAAAATAAAGATGCAAATGCGAGCATAAAAGAGCTAAATGCTAGCATTTTTGATCTAAATCAAAAGATGATCGTGCTAAATGATGAAATTTCATCAAAAGATAGAGCGCTTAGTGACGCAAACGAAAACAGTGAGAAAAATTTAGCCAAGATTGCCTTTTTGCTCGAGCAAGTGAGCCAAAGAGAGGCTAGATACGACGAGCTTTTAAGGGATCTAAACGTCACTCGCGATAGAGTTAAAAATTTAACCGGCATCAGAGTAAAAGTGATCTCAGCCCTAAAGGATAGGCTTGGCTCAAGCATCGAGATTGATCCAAACTCAGGTGCGCTAAAGCTTAGCTCATCAGTGCTTTTTGATAAGGGTAGTGCGGTCTTAAAAGAAGAGGTCAAAGAGGAGTTAAAGGCCACGCTTAGTAAGTATTTTGACGTGCTTTTAAATGATAAAGATATCGCATCAAATATTGATCAAATCATAATCGAAGGCTTTACAGATAGCGACGGAAGCTATATTTATAACCTAGAGCTTTCACAAAAAAGAGCCTACGCGGTGATGGAGTTTATAAACTCATTTAGCGACGATGCACGCCTTAGAAAGCTGCTTGTCGCAAGTGGCCGAAGCTACAACGAGCTAGTTTTTAAAGACGGAGCCGAGGACAAGGACGCTTCAAGGCGCATCGAGATCAAATTTTCACTCTCAAACAAAGAGGCTATCAACGAGATAGAGAAATTTTTGGAGTTTAAGGGTGATTGATAAAATTCGCTTAAGAGAGCGAGAATTTTGGCTTTTAAGAGATGATCTGCTAGGCGAGTTTAACGGCAACAAAGCAAGAAAGCTAGAGTATTTTCTAAAGGCTGATCTTGGCGGCATCAAAGCCATCGTATCTCACGGCTCAAGCCAGTCAAACGCGATGTATAGCCTAAGTCTTTTTGCCAAGCTAAAGGGGCTTAAATTTTATTACGTCGTCTCTCATCTTAGCTCAAATTTAGAGCAAGATCCAGTTGGAAATTTCAAATTTGCACTTGAAAATGGCATGGAAATTTTTGTAAAAGAGGAGCGTGAGAAATTTGCTAAGGAGCTAGCAAAGAGTAAAAACGCGCTCTTTATAAACGAGGGCGTAGCGCAGAGTGAGGCTGAGCTTGGCTTTATCACGCAGGCACGCGAGATAAATGAGTGGAGCAAAAAAAGCGGCATAAGGCCTGATATATTCTTGCCCTCAGGCACTGGCACAAGCGCATGCTACCTAGCAAAGCACACCGATCTTAGGGTTTTTACAACTCCTTGCGTAGGGGACAGCGACTATCTAAAAAAGCAAATTTACGAGCTAGATAAAAACAGCAAAGTGCAAATTTTAAATCCCCCAAAGAAGTATCATTTTGGAAATTTATACAAAGAGCTTTATGAAATTTGGCTTGAAGTGTGCAAAAGTGGCGTAGAATTTGACCTAGTCTACGACCCAGTGGGCTTTATGACACTTTTTGCAAATTTAGACAAGCTTGGTAGCGAAATTTTATATATCCACCAGGGCGGAATTTTAGGTAACATTACACAAAAGCAAAGATATGAGAGAAAACTAAAAATAAAGGATCATAAATGAAGTTTTTACACAGCAGCGACGCTGACTTTGAGAGTAAATTTTCGCAGCTTGTTAGGCGAAGCGACAATGACATGAGTGCCGTGATGCCAGTGGTTACAGGTATCATAGACGAGATAAGAAAAGATGGTGATAGCGCGCTTTTTACCCAGATAAGCAAATTTGATAAATTTAATGTCACAAGCAAAAACGACATAATAATCGACGTAAAAGAGATGGAAGCGGCCTATAATTCGCTAGATAACGCCCTAAGAGTGGCTTTAAATTCAGCTCACGATAGGATAAAAAGCTATCACGAGCGCACAAAGCCAAGTGACTGGACATATAAAGATGAGCATGATATCTTGCTTGGTGCAAAATACACAGCGGTTGACCGCGCTGGCCTTTATATCCCAGGTGGTAAAGCAGCTTATCCTAGCTCACTTCTTATGAATGCAATCCCAGCGATCGTAGCTGGCGTAAAAGAGATCGTAGTGTGCACTCCAGCGCCAAATGGCAAGGTAAATACCTTACTTCTTGCGGCAATGCACCTTTGTGGCATAAAAACAGCCTTTAAAATAGGCGGTGCAAGCGCGATCGCGGCGATGGCATACGGAACTGAAACAGTACCAAAAGTTGATGTCATCACAGGACCTGGCAATATCTACGTAGCGACTGCTAAAAAGCTAGTTTATGGCGACGTAAATATTGATATGATCGCTGGTCCAAGCGAGATAGGCGTCATCGCTGATGATAGTGCCGATTCTCGCCACATAGCTATTGATATGCTCTCTCAAGCTGAGCACGACGAGATCGCAAGTGCCTTTTTGATAACACCGGTAGAGGCTTTTGCAAGGGCTGTGCAAAGACACATTGAAGATGAGCTAAAGACACTAAAACGTGAGCCGATCGCAAGTGCAAGCATAAGAAATAAAGCTGCAATAATAGTGGCAAGAGATTTAAAAGAGTGTTTTGCTCTCATGAATGAGCTTGCTGTTGAGCACCTAGAGATCGCTACAAACGATGCTTTAAGTTATATTGATGATGTGACTCATGCGGGCGCTATATTTTTTGGACACTTTACGCCTGAAGCGATGGGAGATTATATCGCTGGACCAAATCACACATTGCCAACTGGCGGAAGTGCGAGATTTTACTCGCCGCTTGGAGTTGAAAATTTCATGAAGCGAAGCTCGATCATTTCAGTGAGTAGAAAAGGTATCATGCATCTTGGCAAATCATGCATGCAGCTAGCTGAAGCTGAGGGGCTAACCGCTCATAAAAAATCAGTTGCAGTGAGACTAGAAGAGTAAAGAAAAATGGATTTTATAGAGATTTTGCAACTTTTTATAGAATTTATAGTAGAATCCATAGCGAATTATTAAAAAGGAGTTGTTATGAAGTTAGGAACTTATACTGCAAACCAGGCTTCAGGAAACTATTATTTAGATCAAGCAAAAAATAGCGAGAAGAAAGCGCTAAATGCTATCTCTGCAAACAGCGAGATCAAAGCATCAGGTGCAAATTTGCAGATCGCAGAGAGTTTGCTTTCACAAACAAATGTCTTGAACGAAGGTTTGGCAAATGCAAACGATATGATCGGTATGCTTCAAATCGCTGACTCAACACTTTTAAATTTAAGTAAAAGCACAGATAGAATAGGCGAACTTTCAAGTAAGCTTACAAATCCTACTCTCTCAGCAAATGAACAAAAAGGCATAAAGGGCGAAATCAACGCACTAAGAAATGCTATGAATGATAGCGTAAAAGAGGCTAAATTTAACGGTAAAAACGTATTTGATGCTGAGCTTGGATTTTTTACAGGTGAGAGCACAAAAAATATAAATTTGGGCACAAATGCTCTTTTAAATGTAAAAGATGACGGCTCAAATACAGGTGAAATTTTAAAAAATATAAATTCACTTCGCTCAGAGATCGGATCAACACAAAATGCTGTATTTAGAGGCATAAATGCTCTAGCCGCAAGGAGCGTGGCAAATGCTAATAGTGTAGAGAACCTTGATAGTAGTGATATCGCAAAGAGCTTGGAAGAAAATTTACAAGTAAATTTAAAACTTCATGCTACGAGCTTAGCTAAAGCTCACGATACTACGAGCTTGGCTGCAAAACTAGATAAACTTCTAGCTGAATAAATTTTTACCGGTCTTGCGCCGGTAAAATACTTTTTATCTAACTTTATTCTTTAAAAAAATATTAAGTTCTTTGTATTTTTAAGTTGGTCTAATGGCTAAATGAGGGCTGAATCCAGCCTTTCAATAATAAAATCAATGTAGATTGTTAGTGAAATTTGTTGCTAAAAAAATTTTTAAATTTTATAAAGCTAAAGAGAAAGTCTTAAGGAAAATATCCAAAAGAAAAAAGGGCTTTTTAGCCCTCAATGTAGTTTTTAAGTTTTCTACCGACTTTTGGGTGTTTTAGTTTTTTGATAGCTGAGCTTTCTATCTGGCGAACACGCTCGCGAGTGACGTTTAGTGCCTTACCGATCTCTTCAAGTGTGCGGTCGCTCTCATCTTCTAGTAGACCAAATCTCATTGAGATGACAGCTTTCTCGCGCTCATTTAGCTGTGAAAGCACATCGTCAATTTGCTCTCTAAGGTCACTTTTTAAAATTTGCTCTATCGGAGAAAGTGAGCTTTTATCCTCAACAAAATCTCCAAATTTACCGTCTTCTTCGTTTGCGATCGGAGCTTCAAGGCTGATAGGCTCTTTTGTGATCTTGATGACTTGTTTTACCTTATCAACACTTAGTCCAACCTCTTTTGCGATAACGCTTACATCAGGCTCTTTACCTTCTTCTTGGAGGTATTTGCGGTTTATTTTGTTGATACGATTTATTGTCTCTATCATGTGGATAGGTATCCTAATCGTCCTTGCCTGATCGGCGATCGCACGCGAGATAGCCTGGCGGATCCACCATGTGGCGTAGGTTGAAAATTTATAGCCTTTTCTATATTCAAATTTATCAACTGCTTTCATAAGGCCGATGTTGCCCTCTTGGATAAGATCTAAAAATGGCAAACCCCTGTTTGTATAGCGTTTTGCGATACTTACAACTAGACGGAGGTTTGACTTAGCCATTCTGGCTTTTGCCTCGTCAGAAATTTTCTTTCCACGTTTGATCTGCTCTAAAATTTCTTTTAGCCTTGTTGGCTCAAGATCAAAGCCTTGCTTGCTCGCCTCTTTTGTAGTAAATAGCTTTTTGATCTCGACATAAGTTGAGACCATTGTAGCTTCTGGCACACGAGCTGCGATCTCCTCCTTACTAAGCTTGATGATATCTTTTAAGATACTTTTGTGATTTTTCTTAAGCTCGTCGCTAAACATCGGTAAGCGATACTCCAAGCGTTTTAGCTCTCTGTCAAATTCATCATCACTTTTTAGCGCTGTCTCCATTGATTTTACGATCTCGCTAATTAACTTACTTGTTGGGCCAAGATCCATTAGCTTCTCTTTTAAAATTTTCTTTTTAAATGCAAGAGTCATCTTTGAAGCTGTGTCATCGCTCTCAACTTTATCTTGTTTGTTTGCAGTCTTTAGCCACTCTTTTTTTGCCTTTTCGAGGGCCTTGAAACTCTCTATAACTTTTTCAGCGCGTTTATCGTTTTTGGCTGATTTTTTAGGAGTTTCGTTCTCTTCGTTTTCTTCATCTTCCTCGTCTATATCGTCTTCGCTGTCTTCATTCTCTTCGTTTTCACTCTCGTCTTCAAAGCTCTTAAAAAGCTCTTTTACACGGCGCTCCCTATTGATTAGTGGCTCTTTATAATCAAGTATGAAGTCAATCAAAAATGGCACAGAACAAAATGCATCGATAATGATATCTTCGCCAAGCTCAATCCTTTTGCTGATCTCAACTTCCTCATCTTTTGTAAGAAGCGCGATCTGACCCATCTCTCTTAGATACATCCTCACTGGACTATCTGACCTTGACCACTCTAAAAGGTCACTTTCGCCTGAAAGATCGAGATCCTCGTCGATATCTTGATCACTTTTTTGAGCGTTTTCTTGGCGCTTTTTAGCATCAGCTAAATTTCTAAGCTTTGCAGCCTCAGCAGATGTGATGAGCTGGACTTTGTTTGTTTTTGCTAGTTGTTCTATCTTTTTTACTATCGTAGCTGTCGGAGCTTTGTCTAATAATTTTACTAATTTTTCGTATGTCAAAAAGCCTTTTGCATTTTCAGCGAAAAGCTCTTCTATCTGAGAAAAAGAGTCTTTTGCGGCGCTCATAAATTTCCTTTCGAATCGTCTAATTGTGATTTAAGTGTTGTTTAAAAGAAAGTGGATTATACCCAAATTTTGTAAATGTGTATAAAAAACAAAGTTGGAACGATGATTGCTTAGTAGCTATAAAAATCAAATTTTGATTAGGAAATTTTATGCAAAATGGTTATTATCAAGCCACAGCTGGCATGGTAACGCAGTTTAATAGATTAAACGTTATCTCAAATAATCTTGCAAATGTAAATACGATCGGCTATAAACGAAATGACGTAGTTATCGGTGACTTTGCGAGAATTTTTAAAGAGACGCAAGATGAGCTTCCGCTTAAAAATCACACAAAAGATGGAGCTAAATTTTTAAATAGAACGCTTGACCGCGTACCACAAGTAAGTGAAGAGTACACCGACTTTAGTGCCGGTGGCTTTAAATACAGCTCAAACACGCTTGACTTTGCGATAAAAAGAGATGACGCATTTTTCTTAGTTGATACCCCAAATGGTGTAAAGCTTAGCAAAAACGGCTCTTTTAGCCTTGATGGCGACGGCTATATCGTCACAAAGGAGGGCTATAAGGTTTTACCAAGTGGCTATGAGGCACAAAGCCCCGGTCAAAGAGGCATTCAAGCACCACAAGGTGAGGTGCTAACTGCTGATAAAAATGGAAATTTATACTCAAATAATAATCAATTTTCTAAATTTTTTATCGCTCAGCCAAGAGAGATAAGAGATCTTAAAAAGGTCGGCGACAACCTCTTTGAAACTAGAAATTTTAACGACATAAATGAGCTTGATGAAGCTGATAGCGTAATGCAAGGATATGCCCAGATGTCAAACGTAAATCCAGTTTTAGAAATGGTGGGTCTTATAGAAACCCAGCGCCTAGTTGATATGTATCAAAAGGTTATGACAAGCCACATGACTGACCTTAACCAAGATGCTGTTCAAAAACTAGCCCTAAAAGCTTAATAAAAGGATAAAACTATGATGAGATCACTTTACACTGCGGCCACTGGCATGATCGCCGAGCAGACGCAGATAGACGTAACCTCACACAACATCGCAAACGTAAATACCTATGGATATAAGAAAAATAGGGCTGAATTTGCTGACCTTATGTATCAAGTCATGGAGTATGCAGGCACAGCTACGAGCCAAACTACTACAAGCCCGACAGGCATCGAAGTAGGCCTTGGTGTGCGCCCAACAGCGATAAATAAAATTTTCTCTCAGGGCTATTTTAAAGAGACTAGCAACAACCTAGATATGGTAATAGCTGGCAACGGCTTTTTTCAAATTCAACTCCCTGATGGCACGACGGCTTACACTAGAAATGGTGCATTTAAGCTTGACGCAAACGGCACGATCGTAAATAGTGATGGCTATCAGCTAATCCCTCAGATCACAGTGCCTGCAAATGCGACGCAAATTTCTATCGGCACAGATGGCACCGTGTCAGTGCTTCAAGCAGGCGAGAGAGAGATGGCTCAGATAGGTCAGATCGAGCTAGCAAATTTCATAAACCCAGCTGGCCTTCACTCAATGGGCGACAACAACTACCTAGAAACAAGCGCTAGCGGTAATGTTGTGGTAGGTGTGGCAGGACTTGACGGACTTGGTACGATCAGACAAGGATTTGTCGAGATGAGTAACGTTCAGCTAGTTGAAGAGATGACCGATCTTATCACTGGTCAGCGCGCATACGAGGCAAACTCAAAGGCGATAACTACGAGCGATTCGATGCTTGAAATAGTAAATGGGCTTAAAAGGTAGGTAGTATGAACGCGACTCTAGCTATCGTTGGGCTTATACTGCTTTCTTTTACGCTTGAGGTATTTTACTTTTTAAATAAAACGCCAAAAGGCAAGGACTCGATAAAATAGACTCATTAATTTGGGCTAAATTAAAATTTGGCACATCTCGTCTAAAATTTCTACTTTTAGGAGCAAGAATAAAAGTTACTGAGAAATTTTTAAGCTACTGCATGCTTCTTCCAAAGCAAGCTCGCAGGCTTTTTTGTAGTAGTTTTTTGCTCTATTTTTATTTTGCAGTATACCAGCATCTCCAGCTTCGTAGATGAGTGCAAGGGTGTAGCAAGCAAATGCATTTTTTAATTCGCAAGCCTTATTATAAAGCCTAAGCCCTTCTTCTTTCTCTTGTGCTAGTGTGTCTTTTTGTAGATATATATTTCCTAAAAATAGACAACTGTGTGGATTGCCTAGCTCGCAGGCCTTGTTTGCCATAGCTGACATTTTATCGCGCTCATTTTTGTCAAGGTAGATATATATAAGATCGGTGCAGCTTTCTACGTTATTTAAAGCGCATTCACTTTCAAGCTTGGTGGCATCAAAATTTTTACCCCAAGAAAATAGAACACAAAATAAAATTAAAATTACTTTTTTCATCTTTTGGCTCCATAAATTTTTATTATTTTATAAAATTAGCTCCATTTTTACTCTAAATTTTTCAAATTTTGCTAACATTTCGGCTTTTTATGAAGGTAAAAATTTGACATTTAACTACGTTTTTAAACTATCCATTCCTATCTTTATGGGTTTTTTCCCTCTTGGCATCGCCTTTGGCATTTTGGCTAAAAGCATGGGCATTAGCGCATTTATCGCTGTGGCGCTTAGTATGCTTGGATATGGCGGAGCAGCGCAGTTTATGATGCTTTCGCTCTTTAGCGTCGGCACGAGCTATGTTGAGGTTTTTATCGTGAGCTATCTGGTAAATTTGCGCCACACTTTTTATGGAATTTCACTTTTAAAAGAGTATAGCGGGATCAAATTTAAGCTCTTAAACATCGCTTTGCTAACAGATGAGACCTTTGCGATATTTAAAAATTTGGGGCTAAAAGAGGCTAGTGATCGAAGTTTTGTCTTTACTTGGCTAAATGTGCTTTCTTGGTCTTACTGGGCGGCTGGAACGCTGCTTGGAGCGATACTTGGTGACTTTATCAAGGCCGATACGAAGGGGCTTGAGTTTAGTTTGACCTCGCTTTTTATAGTAGTCGTCATCGAGATGTTTAAAAATGATAAAAATTACCGCGTGCTCTTTGCGGCGACATTTTTTGGCGTGCTTGGAGTGAGCCTATTTCCAGCTAAATTTGTGCTTGTTGGCTCGATGACGCTTTGTTTTGTATTTTTGCTTTTGTTTAAGGATAAAATTTGATAAGTGTAAATTCAAGTGAAATGATACTGTTTATAGCGGTGCTTTTAAGTGCCTTGGCTACTTTCATCACAAGGGCGACACCGTTTTATGCATTAAGAAACTATAAGCCAAACCCTTATTTGGATGCCATCGAGAAGCATATGGGTATGATGATAATGGTTGTTTTGGTCTGCTACGGCTTAAAAGATACGAAATTTAGCGAGTTTCCATACGGCTTAAGCGAGATAGTAGCGGTTTTTACAGCTATTTTGATGCATTTAAAATTTAAAAATACCCTTCTTAGCATAGTTATTTCAACCGGAATTTATATGTTTTTGATAAGAATTTTTTAAATAAATATAAAATTTAGAAGTTAATAATTTTTTTAAATAAATGGCATTATAATGACTTTGCAAATTTTAATGCAAAGGAGCTAAAATGCGTTTAATCTTTAAGGCGGTGTTACTCATGATTTTAGGTGCTACTTTAGCGGTTGCTAAGCCAACCATCTACATCCTAGCCACTGGTGGAACGATAGCAGGAAGCGGCTCAGGTTCGCTTGATTCTAGCTATACTTCTGGAACTGTTACGGTTGATAAACTTATCGCAGCCGTACCAGATATCAACAAGATCGCTACCATAAAAGGCGAGCAAATTTCAAATATCGGCTCACAAGATATGAACAACGAAGTTTGGCTAAAGCTTGCAAATAGAATCAACGAGCTTCTAAATAGCGGCAAAGCTGATGGTATCGTTGTTACTCACGGCACAGATACTATGGAAGAGACAGCTTACTTTCTAAATTTAGTTGTTAAAAGCGACAAGCCAGTTGTACTTGTAGGTGCGATGAGAAATAGTGGCTCACTAAGTGCAGATGGCCCACTAAATTTATTTAACGCTGTAAACGTAGCTATTAGCAAAGATAGCGTAGGTAAGGGCGTTGTGGTTACTATGAATGATGAAATTCACGCTGCTAGAGAGGTGACAAAGACCAATACAACAGGCGTTGATACATTTAAATCACCAAATAGCGGCAAAATCGGAACAGTCTTTTATGGTAACGTAAAATACTATATGAATCCGATCAGAAAACACACAGCAAAATCAGCATTTGACCTAGAGGGTGTAAAAGAGCTTCCAAGAGTCGATATCATCTACTCTCACGCAAATGACAACCCTGACTTTGTAAACATAGCTGTTAAAAACGGCGCAAAAGGTATCGTTAGTGCTGGCCTTGGTAACGGCAACCCTTACTTTAGCGTACTTGACGCACTTGGTGAGGCTTCAAAAGCTGGCGTAGTGGTAGTTCGTGACTCACGTGTAGGAAGTGGCGAGACAACTATGAACGGCGAAGTTGATGACGCAAAATACGGCTTTTTAACAAGCGACAACCTAAACGCGCAAAAAGCCAGAGTGCTTTTGATGCTTGCGCTTACAAAAACAAACAATAAAGCAAAAATTCAAGAATATTTCTTGACTCACTAAAAAAGAGGCGGCTTAGTCCGCCTTTTAAATTTAAGCTATAAATTTGATCGTTGGATCTGATTTATAGCTTAAATTTTTATATTCGTTAGCTAAATTTCAAGGCTTTTTATGGACTTCTTACTCTTTTTTGCCACACTTGCTCCTATCTCACTAATGCCAGGCATCAACATGACCTATGCGATGAGTATCGGTATGAGTTTTGGTTATAAACACTCGCTTATTATGATGACCGGACAGCTTCTTTCGCTTGCTTTCGTGGCATTTTGCTGTATGCTTGGCGTGGGTGCGGTGCTTCATCATTTTGAGTACGCATTTAAGGCGCTAAACATCATCGCAGGGCTTTATATGCTCTATCTTGGCGCGATGCTTCTTTTTGGCAAGAGCGAGCTTAGCATAACAAACGTCTCAAATTTACCAAGCAAAAAGCAGATGTTTATAAACGGACTCATCGTTTGCGTCACAAATCCAAAGGCATGGATATTTTTCTCGGCTTTACTGCCTACATTTTTGGATAAAGACGATCCCTTTAGT
Organism: Campylobacter concisus; assembly: GCF_003048905.1. Lineage (NCBI taxonomy): Bacteria > Pseudomonadati > Campylobacterota > Epsilonproteobacteria > Campylobacterales > Campylobacteraceae > Campylobacter > Campylobacter concisus. The sequence continues at coordinate 47,283 of NZ_PIRO01000005.1, read as the reverse complement.
CTCGCTCGTATGTGCTTGATCACGGCAACGCTCGTTTTTATCGAGTTTTGCTCGCTAAATATCTATGCGCTTGGCGGAGCTATGCTAAAGAAATTTTTACAAACGCACCTAAGGCTACTTGAAATTTGCACCGCCATTATCGTCTGCACGATCGGCGTACTTTTACTTTTTAGATAAATTTAGCCTCTTTTTATATAGCTTGGCTAGAATTTGCCCGGTTTGCACTACATTTTTGGCAAAAGGAGAAAAAGATGAAAAAATTTCTATTTATACTTACAAATCAACCATACAACGGTACCGACAACGCTTACAACGCATTAAGGCTAGCTAAAACGCTAAAAGAAAAAGGCGAAGAGGTTAGAATTTTTCTAATGAACGACGCGGTCGACCTTGCGCGAAATAGCACCAAAAAGCCGGAAAACTACGACGTAGATCTAGTAGCGATGTTAAAAGAGCTTTACGCTAGCGGCGCTATGCTAAAGGTTTGCGGTAGCTGCCAAACGAGGTGCGGTTTGTATGCGGGAGAGCCTTATTTCGAGGCTGAGGTGAAAGGCAGCATGGATATCTTGTCCGAGTGTGTTAGGCAGTGCGATCAAGCGATGACATTTTAGAGTAGGCGAAAGAGAATTTATGAGCGTAACATTTAAGGTAAAAAATAAAAAGAAGCTTTTGGGCGGATATGAAAAGGCGCTAAGCGAGCGCGAAATTTCAGAGTTTATAGAGGGATTTTGCTTTTTTAATAGCCAAAACGACGAGCCGAGCGAGCTTTTGCTAAACGAAAACGTGATGATTGCTGGCGTATGGCAAAAGAGCGCTCGCGGCTTTGAGCTAAGCTACGAAGACGGCAAATATATCGTTCGGGTCTGTACTCCAAGCGGCGTTGGCGATTGGCAGACGGCGATTTTGTTTCTTTCTAAAATTTCAGCCAAAACCGGCTCGAAAATAGAGTGCGACAATGAAGAAATTTACGATAGCGAGCAAATTTTAAAATTTGATTATGAAGCCGACATAATGTGGGGACTTGAAGCGTTAAAAGACGCAAAAGAGAAAAATCAAACGCTTTATATCTCTGGCCTGGAGCGCGACGTGGCGTTTGACGCGGTTATGATAGATGAAATCTTTGCAAGCGCTAGCCCTGCGGCTAAATTTGATGAGATGATGAGGCGGGTGCAGTATCTTGACGCTTATAGCGCAAGAGAGAATTTATACGAAGATAAAGACGGCAGCGAAATTTTTGGCGCATATACGCTTAGCGAAAATTTACCGACTATCTTGCCTTACGCCCCCTCTCCTTCGTGGCAGGCGCAAGAAGTTCTAGGAGAGAGAAAGGTCTCGCGCTGGATACTTACGCTAGTCGTCGGCGTAGATGATAGGGACGCGCACGTGCTCGGCGAATGCGAATATGGCGCTTTTATGGTAAATCTGCCAAAAGAAAAATATCGCTTCATAGACGCCGCAAATATACTAGTTGAGCCGCTTAGCGAAGAAGAGATGAGAGAAATTTTTAAAAAGGCAAATGAAGCTTAGGTTTAAGTTAATAAACCGCAAGGAAATGAAAATTGCCTCAGGCTTGCTTAAAAATTTAAGTCGGTTTCAAGCGCGGATTTAAACTCGTAAAAGATAGAATTTTACTGGTATTGCCGCTTTTTAGCCTAAACTAATCTAGGCTTTGCGTGATTTGAAAAAGGATAAAAATGAAAATTTTAAAGGCTATTTTAGCGGCGGCATTGGCGGTTTGTTATCTAAACTCGGCCGTTTTACCGCAAAACGACTGGAACAAAAGAGAGCTAAAAGGCGAGGTAAAAAGCATGACGGCTACGGAGTATGAATACTCTACGGACGGCTCCGGGACGCTAGAAAATACGCGCGTAAGGCGGACGGAGTTTAACGAAAACGGCTATATACTGCAAGAAACCGAGCATATAAACGGCGTACCGAACGGCTCGGTTTTGTTTGAGTACGGCAAAGACGGGTTAGTGCGCAAAAAATATCAAGACAGCGCCGTTTATCTATACGAATACGAATTTGACGGCGAAAATTTAGTCGCGACGGCCAAAAAACGGTATATCGAGGATAGATTTTACCCCCGCACGGAGAAAACTACCTACGGCAAGGACGGCAAAATGATCGCTCGGGCTGTGTATTCGGGCGGGACGCTAGTGACGGACGATAGCTACGTCTACGATGAAAGGGGCGTTTTAGTGCGGATAGAAAATAATATGGAGCCGCGCCACGGTATAGAGATAAGCTTCGAGCGCAAGCCAAACGGCGAATACGAAAAAATCACGCAAGGCCCGAACTCAAAATGGGTTTATTACTACGCCGCAAACGGCGACGAGATGGAGTATACGTCGGTAAATTACTTCGGCTCCGAGGCAAAAATCTGGCAAATCTTGCAGTTTAAAGACATAACGAGGGACGAGCGTGGAAATTTGACGCATAAAACCTCGGTCAAATTTAAGCCCGCGGACAAATACTATGAAAACGGCGACATAACGGAAATCGGCCTATATAAAAAGCTAGAAATCAGCTACGAATACTACTAAAGTAAATTTTTGAGTTAAGGCTATTTTTCCGAAAAAATTTCGCCGTTTATTATGGATTTAACCGTTAAAAATCCGACTATCAAAATCGAAGCGACTAGAGCCGCAAAAGCACCGACGCCTAAAACTAAGTAAAAATCGCTTTGCGTAATTTCGTAAGCTTTTAAAAACGCTATGGAGCTAGCGGCCGTCGGGAAGGTAAAAGCCCACCACGATAGGGCGAATTTGAGTTTAATAAATCTTTTATACGAAAAAAGTATAAGCGCGGCGAAAAATACGTTTATATTAAGCAGTATCGCCGCAAAAGCGTCGAATCGCTCGGTTAATTTTACGTATCCTAAAAACGCCATAGCCGGCGGCGCTAGCGTAATGACTAGCGTCGGGACGAATTTATCGGCTAACCTATCGCAAAAGACTAATCTGTAAAATATAACGGCGAATAAAATAATCCAGAAAAATAGCCCCAAACTAAAATAATACCAGATCTCTTGAGATTTTTCGGCTATGATCGGAATTAGCAAGTTGCCCACTACGGGGATAAACCATGCCGGATTTAGCATTGCGATATCGAATTTTTCGTCAATCCAAAAAGAAATTACGTAAAGCGTAAAAATCGTTTGCAAGCCTAAAGCCGCGTAAAAGAGCGAGTAGTATAGTCGCGGCGCGTCTTTGTAGGCCAGAGCTAAAAGAAAAAGCGAGATGATAAATCCGCCGAAAAAATTTATCTTTATAGGGTGCGAAAATTCGGCCTTTATCTCTTCTTTAAATTTTAAAAACTTAAAGAAGTAAAACGCCGAAAGTAGGCAAAATACCGTGCAGTCTAACGCTCTAAGCGCCGAGAATATCTCGCTCGGTAAATCAAATATCTCGCTTAATTTCTTATAGGCCGCGCAAAGCCCTCCAAGCCCCATAGTACCGGCAAAAAGCATAATCGGCAGCGATTTTATTTTGCTTTGCGAGTCGTTTTTCTTAACGTCGTGCATTGTTTTTCTTTTCGTATTAAATTTTTATGCAATATTACCTATAATAAGGTTAAATTTTTGTAACGAAGTCACGAAAGGGCAAAATGCTAAGCGAAGAGTTAAAAGAAATTTTGCGCGAGAGGTTTACGAATAATTTCGATCTAGCAAGCGAGGATCTAAATGCGATCTTTGCTAACGCGTATCTAAAAACCGTAAAAAAGGGCGATATATTTTACTCCGGAAACGATTGCTTCGGATTTATCCTTATACTAAAAGGCGTTTTAAGGGCGTTCGTGTCGTCTAACGCAAAGGAAATAACGATATTTAGGCTAACTAAAGACGAGAGTTGCGTGCTGTGCGATACGTGTTCTATAAATTCGCTAGAAAATAAAGTAAGCGTCGAAATCGAGCAAGATAGCGAGATTATCGTTATTCCGGCGCGAATTTACAAACCTCTTAAAGAAAAATATCCAAGCATTTTAAATTTTACTCTAAAAATCGTAGCCGATCGGTTTGCCAGAACGATAAACGTTATGGAGCAGGCTTTGTTTTCGCCGCTTTCGGCGCGGATTATGAATTTTTTATCCCAAAGCATCGAAAATCTAAACGAAAATTTTATAAAAATAACTCACGAAGAGCTGGCGAATCATCTAGGAAGCGCTAGAGAAGCGGTATCTAGGGTGCTAAAAGAGCTTGAGAGAAGCGGGCAAATAACGCAAAGCCGCGGCGAAATAAGGCTTGTTTCTTAAGATTCTCGTTTTAAGGTAACTTTGTTACGGAGAGAGCGGCCTTTTTTATGTAGCATTTCATAAACTCGTTTGAAAGGAGAATTTATGAAAGGACTGCAAAGAAGAGACGCTTTAAAGCTAATGGGGGCCGCGGGACTAGCCGCGAGTATGAGCGGTTGTTCGGCAACGGGCGGCGAAAACGACGATATAAATTCTAAAATCGTCATAATGGGCGCAGGACTTAGCGGTATCGCGTTGGCGGCTAAACTTAGAAGAGATATGCCTAACGCCAAGGTAATTCTCGTGGATAAAGACGAGAAATTTTACTACCAGCCGGGCTTTACGCTAATTGCCGTCGGAATTTACGAAGCTAGCGACGTCGTTTACGAAAAAGCGGATTATATCCCGCAAGGAGCCGAGTGGATACGCAAAAACGTATCGGAGATAAAACCCGAAGCCAATCTACTCGTCCTAGACGACGGGAGCGAACTAGGGTATGATTATCTAATCGTAGCAAGCGGCGTGGAATACGATTTTGAGGCCGTTAAGGGGCTGAGCTTAGAGGATATTAACGATACGAGCGGCAACATATCCTCCGTCTACACTCTACAAGGTGCCGTAAAAAGCAACGAGCTGATGAAAAAATTCTCTCAAAACGGCGGCGCGGCGGTATTTTGTGATCAAAAAACCCCAATGAAATGTAGCGGCGCTAATAAAAAAGTAACATGCATGAGCGAAGATAGGCTGAGGTTGGCCGGTAACCGCGATAAAGGCAGCGTTAATCTTTACGTCGGCGGCGGCAAGCTTTTCGGCGATCCGACTTATGCCGCGGCGATGACTCAAATAATGATAAAAAGAAAGATAAAATTTAATCTTCGCCACCAAATCGTAGCCGTCGATAAAAGCTCAAATACCGCTACTTTCGAGTTTTGGACGGCGTATAGGCAAAACGGCGAAGATAAAATCGCATCCGAGCTAATCGACGTAAAATACGACTGGCTTCACTTGCCGCCTAAGCAAAAAGGAAGCGAAATTTTAGCTCGCGCCGGCCTAACCAAAGAGGGCGACAAGCTAAATTTCCTAGCCGTCGATAAATACAGCCTACAAAGTACAAAATTTAAAAATATATTCGGTATCGGCGATATTTGCGGATTTGCGGCCGGCAAAACGGGAGCTAGCGTTAGGAAAATGTATCCGATCTTAGCTAAAAATTTAGCCGATACGATAAAAGGACGAGAACCTAGCGAGAAATTTACAGGATATACGGCTTGCCCTTTTATCACCAAATACGGCAAGGCCATAATGGTAGAGTTTGACTGGGAGGGAACGGCTCCGACGCTAGAGTGCTTCGGTGCTACCAGGGAGAGCTATATGAGTTGGCTGGTTAAAATTTACGGATTTAAACCTATGGTTATGAACGGAATGCTAAAAGCTTTGGCTTAAAGGAGATAAAATGAGCGTTTTAGATAAAACTATACGTTTGATTATAGCGGCGATTTGGTTTTTTATTTTCGGATTTATTTGCGACTGCTGGTTGTGGACGGTTGGGCTAATTCCGCTTTTAACGGGATATTACGGCTACTGCCCGCTTTATAAAATTTTCAAGAAAAGGTAAAAATATGGTAAGCGTAAAAAGTAGAATTATTAGGGTCGTACTAGGGCTAGTTTTTATGGCGGCAGTTTGGTATTTTTACGAGAGCTACTGGGCGTTAATCGGGTTAATCCCGATTATCGTCGGCGTTACGGGTTTTTGCCCGGCGTGTAAATTCTTGGGCAGGTGTTCTTTAAATTTAAAAAAATAAAAAGGGCGTTAAACGCCCTTTGCCTTGTCCTTTAGCCGTTTGGGCCGCAAATTTTATTCGCCGTTTGATGAATTATTTAGCTACTTTTGGCTAAAATCTCGAAAATTTAAAAAAGGCGAAACGATGAATAAAGTTTGGAAATTCGGCGACAATATCGATACCGATATAATTATCGCCGCCAGATACTTAAATACTTCCGACGAAAATATCTTAGCAAAACATATAATGGAGGACGCCGATCCTAATTTTAGCACCAAGATAGATAAGGGCGACATTATCGTAGCGGGCGAAAATTTCGGCTGCGGTAGCTCTCGCGAGCACGCTCCTATCGCGCTTAAAGCTGCCGGTATAGGTGCGGTGATAGCTAAAAGCTATGCGAGAATTTTTTATAGAAATAGCTTTAATACGGGACTTTTAATACTTGAGATCAAAGAAACGGACGAGATAAACGAGGGCGACGAACTAAAAATAGACGTAGATAACGGCACGATCGTAAATCTAACCAGCGGCAAAGAGTATAAATTTAGCCCTATACCGCCGTTTATGCAAGAGCTTCTAAACGCCGGCGGACTTATAGAATACGCAAAAGTAAAGTTGGATTAAATAATGAGAGAATATAAAATTTGTGTTATAAAAGGCGATGGCATCGGCCCTGAGATCATAGATGAAGCGATAAAAATTTTAGATGTCGTTAGCGCTGAGTTTGGGATAAAATTTGAGTACGACTACAAGCTTATGGGTGGTGCAGCTTATGATGTATTTGGCGTGCCTTTGCCAGATGAGACGCTTAACTCTGCTCTAAACTCTGATGCTGTGCTTTTTGGAGCGATCGGTGGCGAGAAGTGGGATAATTTGCCAAGACATCTAAGGCCAGAGAGCGGGCTTTTAAAGATTAGAAAAGAGCTAGAAGCTTATGCAAATTTACGTCCAGCCATTGTTTTTGATGAGCTAGTGGATGCTAGCACGCTAAAGCCAGAGGTTTTAAGAGGCGTTGATTTTGTCGTGGTTCGTGAGCTAACGGGCGGACTTTATTTTGGACAGCCACGTGAAAAAGGCGAAGATAGAGCGTTTAATACGATGGTTTATTCTAAATTTGAGATCGAGCGCATCGCAAAGATCGCTTTTGAAACAGCAATGCTTCGAAAGAAAAAGGTCTGCATGGTCGATAAGGCAAATGTGCTTGAGACAAGCCAGTTTTGGCGCGAGGTGACTAGCGAGGTGGCTAAAAATTACCCTGAAGTAGAGCTTAGCTTTATGTATGTGGATAATGCGGCGATGCAGTTAGTAAGAGCGCCAGCAAATTTTGACGTCATCCTTACTGAAAATTTATTTGGCGACATCTTAAGTGACGAAGCGAGTATGATCTGTGGCTCGATAGGACTACTTCCAAGTGCTAGTATGGGCGGTAAAGTGGGAATTTATGAGCCAATACATGGCTCAGCACCAGACATCGCAGGGCAGGGCATAGCAAATCCAATCGCAACAATTTTAAGTGCAGCGATGATGCTAAGATACGCATTTAGTGAAAATGAAGCCGCAGATACGATAGAAAATGCTGTGAAAGAGGCACTTGCAAAAGGTTATAGAACAAAAGATATCGCTGCTTTTAATGCGGTTGAAATTTGCTCAACTAGCGAGATAGGCGATGTTATCGCAGGATTTATCAAAAAATGAAAAACACAATCACTGAAGCACTGATCTACGAAGCTCAGGGGCTAAAAGATGATGCACTTGAAATTTATAAAAATATCTTAAAGCAAGATCCATCAAACAAAGACGCCCTTAGCGCGATAAACCGCCTGAGCGGACTTCGCAAAGAGCGAGCGATAAAAAACAAGCAGATGAAAGAGTTTTTTATAGCGATGAAAAGTGATGAAGAGATAAATGAATTTAAAAGGTGGTTGATAAGATTATGAAGCTTGATGATATCGCTAGAATGGCAATCAGTGAGGTTAGCGCTGAGCTTGAGAAAATAGAAGCATTGCAAAGTAAGAAGCAAGAAGAGCTTGAGCGAGAGAATTTAAAAAAAGAGCTTTTGGCTATAGAGTCTAATGAAAATGCACTAAATAACGAGCTAAAAGTTGAGGCAAATTTACAAAATGAGCAAGCGTTTGAAGTAAAAGAGGATCCAGCAAGTCTAACAAAAAGTAGAGAAGTGAGCGAAGAGAAAATTTTCTTAGCAAACCTTGCTGAGCGCATAGAAGTGCTTTTTGAAGGGCTTAAACAAACTAGTGAACAAAATCTTGCTTCAAGGCTTGAGCTAACGACAAAATTTTTAGAATTTACCCTTGCAAATATCGAAAATAGACTCCAAAATCTCTCAAAATAAGCCATTGGACGGCTCAAAAAATGAGATAAAAATCAAAAATAAAATTTATAAAAATAGCGAGCTAGACTTTTTTAGATCGCTATTTTCTCCATTTACTTCACGTGTCTATCTAGTTGGTGGCTGTGTGAGAGATGCGTTCTTGGGGCGAGAAATTTATGATTATGACATCGAAGTTTATGACATTGAGCCTACTAAATTTAATGAGCTAATGGCTAGTATAGGCGCTAGCGGTGTTGGTAAAAGCTACTTTATCTACAAATACAAAAACTACGATATTGGGCTTCCAAGAAGCGAGAGCAAAACTGGAAATTCACACAAAGACTTTGCAGTAAGCTATATTAATGATCCCAAAATGGCGAGCCTTAGGCGAGATTTTACGATAAATGCCATGATGATGAATATCTTTAATGGAGAAATTTTAGACTTTTACGGCGGGAAGCAAGATTTAGCAAACAAGATATTAAGGCACATTGATAGTGAAAAATTTAAAGAAGATCCGCTAAGGGTGCTACGTGGCGTGCAGTTTAGCGCAAGGCTTGATTTTAGCATAGCTGATGATACGCTAGAGCTTATGAAAACGCTTGATTTATCGCATCTAAGTAAGGATAGGATAAATACTGAGCTTATTAAATTTTTTCGCGCAAAGTATCTAGAAAAGGGAGCTTACTATCTTTTTGAGCTTGGGTTTTTTAAAGAAATTTTTGGCGTGCAAATTTCTATGGACGATGGGTTTTTAAGTGATCTTAAGAGTGCTAGAGAATTTGTGGATGATGAGAGGCTATTTTTGTATCTTTTGTTTGGCAAATTTGAGTTTGACGCAAAAGAAATTTTAGAGAAAATGCGTCTGCCAAAGAGCTACTTTTCTATCTTAAAGCAGCCTTATTTTAAGGATATGCCAAGCGATAAAGATCTAATGCAAATTGCTCTAAATATGCCTATAAAATCATGGCTTGGAGCTTATAATAAAGAGCGGATAGAGCGTGCTGTGAAGCTTGGAATTTATGAGGCAAAATTTGACGCGAAAGTTGATGTGGCAGAAATTTTATCAGCTGGTTTTAAAAACGAAGAGATCGCAAAAGAGATAAAACGTAGGCAAGAGTTTGAAATTTCAAAATATCTAAGCGAGTATAGGCCTAGAAAAGATTAGTCTTTAAAACTCTTAAAAGCCCATTTTGGCTAAAATAGGCTAGTTTATAACACTTTTTAAGGCAAAGAAAGCTTATGTTTAACATAGTCTTAGTTCATCCTCAGATACCGCAAAATACTGGAGCTATCGGTAGAATGTGCGTTAATGCAAATTTAAAGCTACATATCGTTAAGCCAACGGTCTTTGATCTGAGCGAAAAGGCTGTTAGACGAGCAGGGCTTGACTACTGGAAAATTTTAAATCCAAAAATTTGGGATAGTTTGGAAGAATTTTTAGAAGCAAACTTAAGCCACAAGGATAGATTTTTCTTCGCTACCACAAAGACAAATAGGCTTTACTACGAGATTAGGTTTAAGCCAGGAGATTTTATATTTTTTGGTGGTGAGAGTACTGGGCTGCCAAGAGAATTTATGGATATAAATTTTAAAAACGCCATAACCATACCAATGGGAAAAGAGGGCAGAAGCTTAAATTTAGCTATGAGTGCTGGTATTATCGCTTATGAGGCGATCAGGCAAAATATCGCTGAATTTGACTTTAGGAGTGAGATTTGAGAGTAGTTTTTGCTTTGGTTTTTACCATTTTAGTGGCATTTGCGAGTGAAATTAGCATCGCAACTTATAATGTGCAAAATTTATTTGATTGCAAAGATGATGGTAGCGAGTATCTTGATTTTAAAGTAGGCGTATCAAAATGGGACTGCGAGGCGGCTGATTCAAAACTACAAAGGACAAGACAAGTCATAAATGCATTAAATACTGACATTATCGCACTTCAAGAGATCGAAAATGAGCAGGTTTTAAAAGCTCTGGTAAGTGATAGCGAGTATAAATTCGTTAGTTTTACAAAGGAGAAAAACTCACCTGTTGGGCTTGGGCTTATTTCAAAATTGCAGCCAAGTAGCAGTGAAATTTTTAAAGTTCCAAACGTAAAGACGAGAAATATTTTAAAGGTTGTTTTTGAGAAGGAAGGCAAGAAATTTAGCATATTTGTAAATCACTTTCCAACTTATAAAAATGGCATAAATATGCAAAAAAAGGCTGAAAAAACGTTAAGAACGGCTCTAGGCAAAGAGAAAAATGCGATTATTTTGGGTGATTTTAACTCGCCCTTTGGACAAAAATCCATCCTAAATGACATCATTGCAACGAGAAATTTTTATGATCTTTATAAAGAGCTTGAGCCAAAAGATAGATATTCTCACGCAGTACATGGCAAAAAAAGAGCGATTGATCATGTTTTACTTTCACCTAGTTTTATGGAAAATGGCGATCTAAGCTATGTTAGCGGCAGTTTTGAAGTCTTTAAACCAAGCTTTGCAGTTGATGAAAAAGGCTTTGCAAAGAGCGACCTTTACTCAGATCACTTTGCACTAAAGTTTAAAATTTCAACTGATCCAAGCCCAGTAAAAAAAGGCTTTGTAAGTAAAATTTTTAAAAAAGATGAAAATAAAGCCAATAAAAAAATAAGCGAACAAAGCTATAAGACGGCTGATGTAGATACGCTTTTTGATCATCTAGAAGCTGTGCCAGCAGTGATTGAAAAAGCGGTTGTTATCTTAAAAGATAAGCATGGCTTTATTTTCTCGAAAAATCACCGTGGAATTTATGTTTATGATCCTAAAAATAGCGTTACTGTAGGTGAAGAGCTAGATGTTTTAGTAAAGCGAATGAAAATTTATAAAGATGCGCTTGAAGTCAGCTCTTATGAGATCATAAATGAGCATGGCACAAAAGATATTAGCGAAAATTTATTAGATGCATCGCAATTAAGCGAAGCTAGAAGTGGCGATGTCTTTGCTAAAATTTCTGGTAGACTAGAGAGGGGCTATCTGCATACACCATACGGTAAGATCAGGGTTTATAGTAAGAAAAAGCTAAAAGATGGCGAGTATAGTTTTGAAAACGCGAGAGTTAAAATTTACAAGAGAGAAAACCAAATCGTTGTGGAGTAGAGAGTGCAAATTTTAGATATTTTTATGATTACGGCGTTTGTTTTATTTCTTATTTTTATGATAAGAGGCGTCATTTTGCAGTCACAGGAGAAGGAGAGGGCAAGAAAAATGGTAAGAGAAAAAAGAGAAAATTTTAATAAAAAGAGTGAAATATGAAAGAGTTATTATTAGAAATTGGAGTTGAGGAGCTTCCAGCGATACCGTTTTTAAGGGAGCTACCAAATATCAATGCTAAATGGCAGGCTGTGCTTGAAAAATATAATCTTGTAAGTCCTTTTAAATTTTATTATACGCCGCGTCGTTTGGTCTTTTTTCATGAGAAATTTCCACAATCTCAGCCTGACAGCGTAGCTAGCTTTATCGGTGCGCCAAAGCAAGTTGCGCTAAAAGATGGAGTCTTTACGAAAGCTGCACTTAGCTTTGCAAATAAATGCGATATAAGCGAGAGCGAGCTTAAATTTAAAGAGATAGACGGCAAAGAGGTGCTTTACTACGAAAAAGAGGTAAAAGGCGAGCCGGTTGCCAAGATAATGGGAGAGATGGTTGAGGAGTTTTTAAAGAGTCTTAACTTTGGCAAGTCTATGCGCTGGGGCAACGGCGAGTTTGAGTTCATTCGTCCGATAAGATCGTTTTTGTGTTTACTTGGCGATGAGGTCATAAAATTTAATAAATTTGGCGTTGAGAGCGGTGATTCAACCTATCCACATAGAAGCATTAGCTATGACAAGATAAAAATTTCAAATATAAAAGAGTATTTTGAAGGCTCAAAGAGCCGTGGTGTCGTGCTTGAAGCAGGCGAGAGAGAAAAAATAATCCTTGATGAGTTTGAAAAAATTAGCCAAAAAAGTGGGCTAAAGATCGAAATCGATAAAGACTTGTTAGCTGAAGTCGTGGCGATCACCGAGTATCCAACAGCACTTCTTGGCTCGTTTGAAGAGGAATTTTTGGAGGTGCCAAGTGAGGTCATCATCACTTCAATGAAGGAAAATCAGCGCTACTTTCCAGTCTTTAAAAATGGTAAACTCGCAAATGGCTTCGTTGTCGTTAGCAACGCCATAACGCAGGACTACTCGCTCATCATCAAAGGCAATGAAAAGGTGCTAAGAGCAAGACTAAGTGATGCGATGTTCTTTTGGCAAAGCGACCTAGCGCACGAATTTAGCCCAGAAAAACTAAAAAATATAACTTATCTAAAAGAGCTTGGAAGTATCTATGAAAAAGAGCTTAGAGAGCTACAAGTGGCTAAAAAGCTTGCTAGTAACTATGACGAGCTACTCAAAAAAGAAGCTGGCGAGTACGCGGCTAAGCTTGAGCGAGCTGTGATGTTAAGCAAGGCTGATCTTACAACACAGATGGTTTATGAGTTTACCGAGCTTCAAGGTATCATGGGTGCTTACTACGCAAAGGCAAAAAATGAGGATGAAGATGTCGTTTTAGCCATAAAAGAGCAGTATTTGCCAGACGGTGAAGAGGCGCAGTGCCCAAGCAAGGTTTTTAGCTCGGTTGTGGCACTTTCAAATAAGCTTGATACGCTAATGGGGCTCTTTAGCATCGGTAAAATTCCAAGCGGCACAAAAGATCCATACGCTCTAAGACGCGCAGCAAATGGCGTGATAAAGATCGTTTTGGCGCATAATTTGAAATTTAATGTAAAAGAAATTTTAGAAGATATCGCAAAAGATTATAAGAAATTTGACGTTGAAGTGCTTATAAATTTCATCCTTGATAGGCTCTACACCTTTTTTGATGCAAATGCTTCTATCGTAAAAGCTTGCATAAAAAGCGGCGAAAAGGACATCTTGGAGCTAACTAAGATGATAGAAGCACTTGCTAAAATTTCAAGCGAGCCAAATTTTAGGGAGAATTTCTCGACATTTAAGCGCCTTGCAAACATTATAAAAGATGATAAATTTAGCAAGGTTGAAGAGAATCTCTTTGAGATAGATGCTGAAAAAGCCCTAAATGATGCATTTAAAGCGGTCGATAAGAGCCTAGCGTATGAGCCAAGGCTAAAAGCGCTATTTGCCCTAAAACCGCAGATCGATGAGTTTTTTGACAAAGTTATGATAAATGTTGAAAATGAGAAAGTGCGAAACAATCGCGTCGCGATCATCGGCCAAATTTATAGCGAGATACTAAAAGTAGCTGATATAAAAGAGATCAGCTTTTAAATTTGTGCCAGCTTCGGGCTCTTGCCTAGGCTGGCTTTAAATTTACTCCCTAAAAATATCAAATTCTGGCTCGTAAGCCTTGGTTTTTACCCCAAAATATCCAAGAACTGAGCTAAATATAAAATCATGCGAAAGACTTTCGTTTTTTCTAGTTTTTAGCCTTTTTAAAAGCTCGCTATCGCTTAAAAATACGATGGCTGGGATGTGTTTTTGCTCATCTGGAGCGATAGAATAAGGCAGACCATGTAAATATATGCCATTTTCGCCTAGGCTCTCCCCGTGATCTGAGAAAAATAACATGGCAACTTCAAATTCATCTTTTCTTGCTTCAAGGGCGTTTATTAGCTCGCTTTGTAGATAGTCCTCATATAAAATAGTGTTGTCGTAGGTATTTGCTATCTCATCTGGCGTACATTTATTTAGCTCGGCAGTATCACACGTTGGGGTAAATTCTTTAAATTTGCTTGGGTAGCCTTTGTAGTAGATAGGGCCATGCGAGCCTTGCAAATGCAATACAATGAATGTAGTGGAATTTGCATCTTCGATGACCTTTTTTGCCTCATTAAATATCACTTCGTCAAAGCCTTCTGCTCTATGATCTGAAGTATGGTTTTGATCAAGATTGTCGCAAACACCCTTGCAACCACCACTGTTGTTGCCAAAAAAGTATGTTTTTATACCAAGCTTATTGATGATATTAACTAAATTTTCACGAGCTTTTGCTTCACGGTTGCTAAAATTTTCTCGCTTTAAGTCTGAAAATAGGCAAGGTACACTAATCTCTGTGGCTGTTCCACATGAGTAGAAATTTGTAAAACTTACCACGCCTTTTTGTTTAGTAAATTTATTAGTATCATTTTTGGTATAGCCATTTAGTGAGTAGTTTCTGCTTCTTTGCGTCTCACCAACTATCAAAACTAAAATTTTCTTTTTATCATCAGCTAGTACCGCATCATCTGCTACATAAGCAAAAGGTAGTGGTTTTTGTGCGATCGATTTTACTAGTTTTACAGCTGAATAGATGGGATAGTATGGGAGCAATGCGGTTCTTAAATTCGAGTGTTCTCTAAAAAATGGTATAAAAATTTTAGACGTTAATGAAAATATGATAGCTATCGCAACTATAGAAAATGAGATAATTTTTACTCTTGATTTAAGCTCATTTTTGAAACTATCATAGTTAATCTTTACAAATTCTACATATATGCAAGGTAAGATGGTTGTAAAAATTATCCAAAAAATTAAATCTGTACCAAAGTAACTAAAGGCTTCTTTGGTGTCGGTGTGTAGGACGTTTAATAACATATCTTTATCTATAATAACACCATATACTTGCATAAAGTAAGCAGATATGCCACTTGCTAAAATCAAAATAATCGCAACTGGCTTTAGTAAAAAAGGTAAAAATAAAATACAAAAAATACTAGCGAAAACTAAGATAAAGACAATTGCAAATATAAGAAAAAAGAATATAGAAAAAGATAGTTGATTATTTTGTAGAAAGCCTGAAAGAACGCCTTTGTATAGAAATATATAATTTATAAAAAATATGTAAGCAATAAATAAAATCAGAAACTTTAAAAAACTGATATTTTTAAATTTATTAATATTTAGCATCTTTTCAGCCTTTGTAAAAAGCCATAATAATAGGACTCAAATGTAAATGGCTAGAAATTTCAAATAAAAAATAAGATTATTTTTTCTTGCCTTTGGAGTTTTTTGCTTCAGTTTTTTTGACTTTCGCATTCTCTTTTATGCTAAGTTTTTCTTTAACTTTTTGCATATCGTTAAAGCCAATACCTTGGACTTTTTCAAGTTCATCGATGCTTTTAAATTTATGGGCTTTTCTGTATTTTATAATGTTTAACGCTTGGCCTTTGCTTAGCCCAAGCTCCATTAACTCGTTTTTGCTGGCTGTATTTAGATTAGCGCCATATGCAATACTTGCAACTACTAAACAAAGTAAAATTTTAATCCACATCTTATCTTCCTAAAACAATAATCCATCGTTTTCTTGATCTTGTATGATGTCATTTGCTGGCATATTTTGAGGTAGTGGTGAGTCGTTTGTGTAGTATTCGTCACTGCCACCATAATAGCCTTTATAAACACCATCTGGCTGCTCAAATGCACGTCTTAAAGTAGGATAAAGCTTAATGTAGCCTTCCATAAATTTTTTAAACACAGGTGCTGCTGTCCTGCCGCCGCCTTCAATCTTTTTCATAGGGCTGTTGTCGTCATTTCCGTACCAGATTATCGCTTCGATATCAGGTGAGTAACCACAAAACCAAGCATCGATGTTATTATTTGTTGTGCCGGTTTTGCCTGCTATTTGGATGCCATTTATTTTTGCGTTACGTCCAGTACCATTATTTACGACATTTTGAAGAAGTGTCGTCATCAAAAATGCCTGTTCTGGTTTTAGCACTTGCTTTCTTTGTGGTTCATAATCCATCGAAGCCCCAAAGCTATTTTCTATATGCTTAATAAGTGTTGGCTCAACCATCTCGCCCTCATTTGGGAACATCGAGTAAAATTTTGCAAAATCAAGTGGCGAAATCCCAAAGCTTCCAAGTGCGATAGATAAATTTTCTGGGATATCGTTAAAGCCCATATCAGTAAGCTGTTTGCGAACCGAGCTAAGACCAAGATCGTTTAGCAAATTTATGGTTGCGAGGTTACGCGACTGGGTTATGGCTGATTTTATAGTGATATAGCCTTGAAAACCGCCACTATAATTCTTTGGTGTCCACTCTTTGCCATTTCCCATGTCAAATGTCCTGGCGATATCTGCTACTTGAGAGACGACTGAGTAGCCATTATCAAGTGCTATTTGATAGATAAATGGCTTAAAGCTAGATCCTGGCTGGCGCTTGCTTTGAGTGGCGCGGTTATAGCTGCTTTTTGCATAGTCGATACCGCCAATTAGTGCCAAAATTTGACCACTTTGTGGATGAGTGACTACTATAGCTCCATTTAGGATTTCTGCATTTGCTTTTTTGTCGCGCTTTAAAATTTCATTGTAGCCATAGACTAGAGCTTCTTGAGCGATCTTTTGAACATTTAGATCAACTGTGCTTTGTATCTTATAGCCGCCAGTTTTTATATCGTCAAATTTTTTAGAGGCCTCTTTTATTATCTCATCGACTACGTAAGGGGCTTTATTTCTTGTGAGAGTATCGTCAAAGACTGCTGGCTCTTCAAGTACACCTTTGCGGTACTCATCCTCATTTATCCAGCCGATGCTATACATTCTCTCAAGCACTCTGTTTGCACGGCTAAGCGACAAATCAAGGTGCTTTGTAGGATCATAGGTGCTTGGAGCCTTTGGTAAGCCAACTAGCATGGCAACCTCTTTTATGCTTAGCTCATTTAGCTCTTTTCTAAAATATCCTTCAGCTGCTGTTTTTATGCCGTAGTAGCCATGTCCAAAATAGACGTGGTTTAGGTATCTTTCGATGATATCTTCTTTGCTAAGCTCGCTTTCAAGCTTCATGGCAAGCACGATTTCTTTTATCTTTCTTGTAAATTTCTTCTCACGGCTTAGAGCCAAATTTTTAATGAGCTGTTGTGTTAGTGTTGAAGCTCCCTCGACTAGTTTTCTGGCCTTGATATCTTTTATGGCAGCTCTTGCCATAGCTTCTACGTTTATGCCACCATGCTCAAAGTAGCTCGTATCCTCGATAGCCACGAGTGCTTCGATGACACGCGGTGGGATGTCGTTATACTTTACGTAAATTCTATTTTCTTCAAAGATATTTGCGATGAGTTCGTTGTTTCTATCAAAAATTTGCGTTGTAAGCTTTGGTTTATAATCAATAATAGCGTAAGCATCAAATCTAACTTGTGAGTAAAAATATAAAAATGCTCCGCCAAGCGAAATGGCAACTATAAAGATAAATGCCAAAATATATTTCATAAAAATGCCTTTAATATTTTTAAATTTAGTCCCATGGCCGTGCTAGTCTCGCCGTGCTGGGAGATGATATATTTTTTATTAAAATTTTCTATCGTCATGGCTCCAGCCTTGCCTTGCCACTCATTATTTTTTATGTATTCATTAAGGTCATGCTCGTCAAATTTTTTAAATTTATACGTAGTCTTACTTACGTTTATAAGCTCAAATTCGCCTAAAAATATCATCGCCGTATAGACGTTGCATTCGTTGCCACTTTGTAAATTTAGCATAGCAAGCGCCTCATTCTCGTCTTTTGCTTTACCTAAAATTTTATCTCCACATGCCACGCAGCTATCTGCAAAGAGCAAATTTTTAAGACCTACATTTTCTTTTAAAAATTGTTCTTTTTTAGCTTTTACGACATTTTGGACATAAATTTCAGGCTTTACGTTTTTTTCTATCTTACTCTCGTCAAACTGGAAAGAAATTTGAGTGAAATTTATACCAGCTTCTTTTAATAAATTTGCCCTTGTTGGCGAGCTTGAAGCGAGCATTATCATAAAAATACCTTATAGCTTATACCAAGATAAATAGCTGCTAAAGAAGCTAATAAATTTAGTGGTGTAAAATAATAAATTATAACAATCAAACTCTCGTTTAGCTCGATCATTTCATGCGATCTTAGTGCTTTTAAAGCCTTTTTGTATCTATAAAATATATAGCTTAAATTTAATAGCAAAAATAGTTCTATTGCGCATTTTGTTACTACCATCGCACTTGCCATAGGATTTGTCAAATTTGCATCATAAAATCCAAAAATTATAACTATGCTTGTCGCTATCACGCAAAGGATTAGTATGAAAATCGTAATGCCAAAGCGTCTTATAATGTGAAGTAAGATGTGATAGCGTTCCTTGTCTTCAAATTTATTTTTTATAAAGTAACTTCCAACAAGCACAAGACCGGCTTGTAGCCCCACAAAAAGAGCTACAGAGCATACATGCAAAAATAGTACTACTTGGTCAAATTTTATAAAAGCTATATCGTAATGACTCATTTTTCTAAGGCTTGCCTTGCGTACTCAAGTGAGTCTTTTATCGCATCTTCTATCATTGATGCATCTTTGCCACCGGCTGTTGCAAAGTCATCTTTGCCACCGCCATTGCCACCTAGGATTTGCGCTGCAAATTTTACCCAAGCACCTGCCTTTAAAGGAGCGTTTTTAACTCCAGCTGCAAGAGAAATTTTGCCACTCTCATCGACTTGCGCTAGCAAAATAGCAGCACTTTCATGCTCATTTTTAAACTCGTCTATCAAGGTTTTTATGTCTCCACTATCTACGCTTGTAACGCAAAGTTTGGTTTTATTTATATCTAAATAGACTAGCTCATGAGAATTTTTAGCATTTTTTAGTTTGTCTTTTAAAACTCTTAGTTCATTTTTTAGCTTTTTGATCGCATTTAGTGGCTCGGTGCTCTTTAGCTCATCTTTTAGCTCGTCAAGCTCAGCTCTAAATGATCTTGCTAAATTTAGTGCAGCCCTTGAGCAAACGGCCTCTATACGCCTAACACCAGCACTTACGCCACTCTCTTTTATGATAAAAAATGATCCAATCTCATCTATATTTTTTACGTGTGTGCCACCGCAAAGCTCTTTGCTAACATTGCCAAAGCTAACGACTCTTACATCATCAGCGTATTTTTCATTAAATAGTGCGATAGCTCCACTCTTTTTAGCATCTTCAAGTTTCATAAGTTCTGTTTTTGAGTTAGCGCCATTTAGTATCCACTCATTTACTAAATTTTCAATCTTTGAAATTTCTTCGCTAGTAAGCGCTTTTGGATGTGAGAAGTCAAACCTTAGCCTATCTGCTTCTACGCTTGAGCCAGCTTGAGCGATATGCGTGCCAAGCACGTTTCTAAGGGCCGCATGAAGTAAGTGTGTAGCACTGTGATGACGCGCGATCTGGGCTCTATCGCTGCCCACTTCAAGCTCTACTTCGTTGCCAACTTTTAGCGCCGCGCTAGTTTTTACTAAAGATAAATTTAGTCCATGAAATTTTTGCGTATCAAGCACATTTGCTTTGCCTACTATCTTACCGCTATCACCGCACTGGCCGCCACTTTGAGCATAAAATGGAGTGACGTCAAACATCACCCAGCCCTCTTTGCCAGCATCTAAACTATCTACATTTTTAAATTCTTCATCAAGCAGGGCTAGAATTTTACTTTTGCTCTTAAGCTCTTCGTAGCCTATAAATTTATTCTCGCCAAATTTTTCAAGTAGCTCTTTAAAGTCGCCCTTCGCGCTCTTGTCGCCACTGCCTTTCCAGGCAGCTTTTGCACGTGCTTTTTGCTCACTCATAAGCTCATCAAACCTTGCCTCATCGACTTTTAGGCCCTTTTCTCTAAGCATATCAGCTGTTAGATCAAGCGGAAAGCCAAATGTGTCATAAAGCTTAAACGCAGCCTCTCCGCTAAAAATTTCTTTTGTATTTTTAAGCTCGCTCTCAAATAGCTCCAAACCGCTAGCAATAGTCGCTAGAAATCTCTCTTCTTCAAGCTTTATCTGCTCTTTTACAGCCGCTTTTTTCTCATTTAGATAGGTGTAGTGCTCGCCCATTAGCTCGCAAACTTTATCGACAAGCTTATACATAAATGGCTCTTTTATACCTAGCAAGTATCCATGGCGGATCGCACGGCGTAAGATGCGGCGAAGCACGTAGCCACGGCCTTCTTTGTCAAATGTCGTACCCTGAGCTAGCAAAAATGTAACCGAGCGGATGTGATCGCTTATGACGCGGTAGCTAGCGCCACTTTCATAGACGTATGGCTTGCCACAAAGCTTTGCTACTTCGTTAATTAGCGGCATAAAAAGTGAGCTATCGTAGTTGCTAAATTTACCCTGCAAGATAGCTGTAACACGCTCAAGTCCCATACCTGTATCGATACTTGGCTTTGGTAGTGGGCTTAGCTTGCCGTCCGCACTTCTTTCATACTGCATGAAAACAAGGTTCCAGATCTCTAAAAATCTATCGCCATCGCCGCCCATGTAGTCTTCAGGTGTGTTAAAGTGTTCAGCGCCTTGATCGTAAAAAATTTCACTGCAAGGGCCGCATGGTCCAGTATCGCCCATCTGCCAGAAGTTATCATGGTCGCCAAAGCGGTAAATTCTCTCTTTTGCGATGTGAGTGCTCCAAATTTCAAACGCCTCATCGTCGCTTTCGTGAACGGTCACATAAAGCTTATCTTTTGGCAGTTTTAGTATTTCTGTTACAAATTCCCAAGCGTAAGCGATCGCCTCTTTTTTGAAGTACTCGCCGAAGCTAAAATTTCCTAACATCTCAAAAAACGTGTGGTGGCGTGCTGTGTAGCCGACGTTATCAAGATCGTTATGCTTACCGCCAGCTCTTATGCAGGTCTGACAGCTAGTGCGAATAGGTGGTGTTGGGCGTGGCACTTCGCCTGTGAAAATACTCTTAAATGGCACCATACCAGCGTTTGTGAAAAGTAGCGTTGCATCATTTGGCACGAGTGGTGCAGAAGCTACTACTTCGTGACCTTTTGATTTAAAAAAATCAAGATACGCCTTTCTTATATCTAAATTTTGCATTTTTATCCTCGTTAGTTTTAAATTTTGCTCGATTTTAGCTAAAAATCGTTTGTAAATTTATAAAAAAATACAAAATTAATTTTTGCTTAATATATTTTATAAATTTATTTGTTTAAAAGCGATTTGCAATTAAAATAGCCTAAAAATTTATAACTAAAAGGTCTTTAGTGAAACTCAAAATTGGCATTGTTGGATACAATCTAGTTGGCAAGCGGCACTATATGGAGCTGAGGCGTTCTGACAAATTTGAAGTTTGTGGAGTTTTTGATAAAGAAAATAGAGATGATGCTTGCAGAGCTCCGTTTTTTGATGAGTTTAAGAAATTTATAGAAGTAGCCCAGCCGCAAGCTGTCGTACTTTGTCTGCCTCAACATGAGATCGTAGAGGCCTTTTGTCAGTGTGCAAAATATTGTCAAAATATATTGATTTCAAGGCCTGTATTTAAAAGCGTAAGTGAGCTAAAAGAGATAAAATATGCGTCAGTTGTAAATAAAGTCAGAGTTTGTACTGGCGTTGATGAGCGCTTTAATCCGACCATCATTTCATTAAAAAAGGCACTTTTGAAAGAAGAAGAAATTTATAGCATTTCAATTGCGCATTTTAAACCACTTTGTGAGGGAAATATTATAAACGAGCTTTCGCTTTGCGATATAGATCTTGCTAAAAATTTAGTAGGTAGCGAAGTCTGCAATTTCTTTTATACTCAGGCAAATAAAACCAATACCAAAGTATGCGATAATGTTGGAATTAACATTAAAATGAAAAATCAAATTTTAGTAAATATTACCGATTCGTTCTGTGGTTCATTAGAACGTTTCAAAATAGAAGTAAATGCAAAAGAAGGTGTTTATTTTGGTGATCTTATTGATTATAAACTTCACAGAGTAAATGAAAATGGTCAGATGAATTTAAAAACGGATCCTTTAAACAATGAAATAAAAGCTCAATACGATGCTTTTTATGACCTTTGCCAAAGCGGCGAAAACATCGAACTTTCAAGTATTGACGATGCTATAAAAATTAAGGAGTTATTTTGAAGAAAAAGGCACTTTTGCTTTTAAATATGGGTGGTGCAAATAACCTTGATGATGTAGAAATTTTTTTAAAAAATATGTTTGATGATCCATATATTTTGGGCATAAAAAATAAATTTTTAAGAAAACTTGTAGCTTTTATGATAGTAAAAGGTAGACTAAAGGCTGCACAGCACAACTATAAACAAATCGGTGGCAAGTCGCCTATTTGTGAGCTTACAAAAAAGCTTTGCGATAAAATTTCAAGCTTTGAAAATGAGTTTAGTGCGATTGATTTTGCGATGAACTATACTTCGCCTTTTACAAAAGAAGTGCTGAAAAAATATGAAAATTTTGATGAGATAGTACTTTTGCCACTTTATCCTCATCATTCACAAACTACGATAACTTCGAGTTTAGATGATTTTAAAAAAGCAAAAGATGAGTTAGGCGTAAAGGCTAAAATTTTGCTTTGCGGGCCATTTTATGATGATGAAATTTATAATAAAATCATAATCTCGCACATAAATGAAGCCATAAATAATATAGATATAAGCGATGTGGAACTTATCTTTTCGGCTCATTCGTTGCCTCAAAAGATTATCGATAAAGGTGATGTCTACGAAAAACATATAAATGAGCATGTGCAAATTTTAAGCAAAATGATAAAAGATAGTGGACTAAACTTCAAAGAGATAAATTTAGCATACCAATCGCGCCTTGGCCCTGTAAAATGGCTAGAGCCCTCACTAAATGAAATTTTGGCAAAGTGTAAGAGTAAAAAGGCTCTTATCTATCCGCTCTCTTTTTGTATAGATAACTCCGAGACCATTTTTGAGCTAGTTATTGAGTATGCAAAGATTGCAAAAGAGCTAAATTTTAGCTTCTACAAGGTTGTTTGGTGCCCAAATTTTAGTGATGAGTTTGCTAGTTTTATCTTACAAAAAGCAAAAACAGCCAAAGAGATTAACTTTTAGGAATAAATCTTGCTTATAAAATATATCTCAATACAGTAAAAGGAGATATATGAAGGTACAAAATAACGACATAATCGATTATTTATTGCAATCAGGCTCAAGCAAAACTAAGGATAAAAAAAATAGTTTTGATGAAATTTTAAGCCTTGCTATGGATAAGATCGCAAGCGATGCAAAAATTTCAGATAAGATTGAACAGTTTAAAAAAAGACTTACTGAAATTGGCGCAGTTGGTTTTATAAGTGAGCTAAATTCTAACAAGATAGAAGAAAAAATAGCCCAAAAGAAAAAGGAGCTAACTGAACTTCTAGGCATAGATGATCCCGCAAAAACACAGGATCAAAAAAATGAGCTACTTAAAATAATGGATAAAATTTTAAGTGATTACCGCAAAGAGCTAAATGTAGCACTTGCTAATCAAGCTCTGCTAGAGAAGCAAAAAAATCTTAATAGTAAGAATAGTAACTCGGTTAATCTAAGTTCTGTTTTAAATGAGCTAGGACTTGCTTAAAATTTATATAAAAGATATTTAAGCCTATATAACTTTGCCAAAAAATCTATATTTTTACGGCAAAGTTATGCCAAATTTTATAGCAGCCCCGTATATTATTGCGCTAATTATTCCAGCAAAAAAGCCAGCCACCATATCATCGCCCATTACGCCAAGTCCGCCCTTTATATTGCGGTCGATCCTACCTATTATCGAAGGCTTTTTAATATCAAGCACTCTAAAAAGTACAAGCGAGAGCATGAGTTGAGAGATCGTAGCTCCACTAATGGCAATAGCAAGCCAAACTCCAGCAACTTCGTCTATAACGATAAAACTTTCATCGTGAGAATTTACCTTTTTTTCAAAATCATCAATAACGCTAATGCTTACCAAAAATAGCAAAATGCTAGCTAGAAAAAGCGTGGTTGATGATAAAAAATAAAGCACAAAATAAGCTACCACAGCGCCAGCGATAGAGCCCCAAGTACCAGGTGCTTTTGGCAAAAGTCCAAATCCAAAAAAAGTTAAAAATAGTTTTTGCATAAATTTCCTTAAGTCATCGATGATGTTTGATAAAGCTTCATAAGCTCTTCGTAAAAGTCGCGGTCAGTTTTATTTTCAAGTAGTCCTGAATTTACAAAAAGGTCATCACAAAGCTTTTGCACGTCTTTGAAGCGATTTGTAAAGAGTTTGCTTAAAACTAGTGCAGAAATTTCTGGCCTCACAAGAATTGCTGGTGGCATAATGCCGTTAAATAGCAGCTCTTTGATAACATCTGGATGATATTTGATCTGATGATGTTGTCCGTGCGGGCAACTTTTGGTGCTAACTAGTGTCTTGCATTTGTTGCAATAAACTAGCTCTGGCAGCACGATTACCTCTAAATTTAGGTCGTTTTTATAAATATCAAGAATCGTATGAGCTTCATTGTGATCAAAAAACATTCCAATTCCTGAGTGGTTTTGTCCGATGACTAGCTTATTTGCTCCAAATCTTGAAGCAGCGATACACTCAAGTGTAGGATTTGCGTGCGAGCTAAAAAGAGTCGTGTTTTTTAGAGCAAAGACAAAGACCTTTTTTATTGGTAAATAATTTTGTATAAAATAATCCAGCACTTGCTTTCTAATCTCGTAATCAACGTGCTTTTCTTCACGTGTTCGTATTAAAAAAATGATTACTAAATCAGCCTTGTCAATAGTCATTCTAACAAGGCGCTCGTGAGCTCTATTAAATGGATCAGCCGTTAAAAAGACCGCCGTTATCTTTTTGGCGCCATCTTCTTTTATTAGATCATTTAGTGCATTTTTGCTTATTTGCATACTTTCATCATAAAGCTCAAATTCGCCACTAATGCCGTATTTGCCTAAATTTAGCTCTTTATCATTACTGGCTTCATTTGCTAAAAATATATTTTTAGCCCTCATGTTCTCGTCAAATTTAAAGACCTTGGCAACATTGATGTGTCCAACGATCTTGCCATCAAGACTTAGATTTACCTTTTGTCCAGGAGTAAGCTTGCTGGCAATATTTTGATTTAGCTCGCCAAATGGAGCAAATCCAAAAGAATACGGCATTGGCTCGCCATTAAAATAGCCTTTTTTACTCACCTCTTTTATCTGTTCATCATCCATCAACGAGTCGTAATCTGAGAGAATTTTATTTTTTATTAGCTCCAAAGCACCAAAAACTTCGGTATTTATAGAAATTTCACTATTTTTTCTTGCTGACGTCATATTTCTTTCTCTTTTCCCAAAGTGATTTTCTAGAAATTCCAAGCTTTTTGCTAAGTTCTGTATCAGGAAATTTATCTTGATAATTAACGATTATGTACTTTATATATTCATCGATCGTAACGATCTCATCGATATTGAAATTTTTATCGCGTCCTGAAAGCTCAAGCTCGTCAAATGGTGCTTTTTGTGCAAAATCGTTAGTTGAGATCGCGACCTTTTTCTTTTTGCAAATTTCTAAAATTTTCTCTTTTTCTTCTTGTTTTAGCTCCTCTAAATTTGTCATATAGATTAGCTCGTCACCATTTTTAGCTAGTGCCTTTTCAAGCTCAGAGAAACAGGCTTTGCCTAAAAATAAAAATGGTAATTTGCAAGCTTTTACGTAGCTAAATATAAATTTATCGCTGTATCCGCTTTTGCTTGATTTTAAAAGCAGTGGAAATTTTATCTTTTTTGCCTCAAAGCTAGAAATTTCGTACTCTTTTAAAGCATAATTTACGTAGCTTTCATAGTTTTTGATTTCGTTTTTGAAATTTCTAAATTCCTCAAAATGCTTTATCTTTCTAACTAGCTCTTCTATCATAAATGGCTTTTGGATGTAATCAACTGCACCTGCCTGAATCGGTTTTAGCACAGTGTCACTATTGATATAAGCGATTAGTAAAATAATGATAGAGTTTTTAAATTTTTCGATAACAGGGTAAAAATCCTGCCCTGGGAGTGTGGTAGAAAGTAACACTACATCAAAATTTTCAAACTTCAATGCCTCTTTAACGCTCTTGGCAATCTCACAGTCGTAGCCAAAATCAGCTAGCTTACTAGCCATCGAGCCAGCTAGGTAAATTTCATTTTCTACTATTAAAATTTTCATATTTGTTTCCAGTTGTAAAATTTAAGGCTAGCACTTGCCATTACGGCGATCCCTTCGCATCTGCCAACAAAGCCAAGCCCTTCAGTAGTCGTTGCCTTTACATTTATGCGGCTTTGGCTTAAATTTAGAGCTTTTGCGATATTTGCCTCCATTTTTGACTTTAGTTTTGAAATTTTTGGTTTTTGTGCCATTATCGTGATATCAGCGTTTGTTAGCACAAAGCCCACGCTTTGCACCCTTTTGTAAGCCTCCTCAAGCAAGTAAATGGAGCTAATATCTTTAAATTTAGCATCTGTATCAGGGAAAAGCTCGCCTATATCGCCAAGCCCAGCAGCTCCCAAGATAGCGTCTGTTAATGCATGAAGTGCCACGTCGCCATCGCTGTGTGCTTTTAGCCCAAACTCATAGTCGATCTTCTCACCACAAAGAATCAAAGGACGACCCTTTTCAAACTCATGCACGTCAAAGCCGTTTCCAACAAAGACTTCATTTTCAGGCTCTTTTAAAGCAGAAATTTTGGCAAGATCCTCTTTGTAAGTGATCTTTCTTGCCATCTCATCACCTAAAATTTGCCATACGCTAGCACCAATGGCTCTCATAGCCGAGCTATCATCTGTGTAAATTTCGCCGCTGCTAAGAGCCTTTTTAAGAAGTGCTGTGCGCGAGAGCTGCGGTGTTTGGATAAGTTTTACCTTTTCTCTGTCTATTGCATTTTCGCCAAGATAAGCGGTGTCAGCGATCTTTAGTGCAGGCACCACGCAGTCAGCCTGAGCGGCCGCCTCGATGATCTTGTGAAAGAGCTCGCTTGATATGCAAGGACGCGCGATGTCGCTAACTAAGACAAATTCACTATTTACTAGCTCAAGTGCGTTTTTTAGGCTATCTTGCCTGGTTTCGCCGCCATCAACAAATTTATAATTTGGAGCAAATTTTGACATATATTTGCACTCTTTGCTAACGACGATTATCTCTTTAAATGTGTAAAAGTTACTCAAATTTTTAGTAGCGAATAGCCAAAGTGGATCGCTTCCTATTCGAAGCCATTGCTTCTTTACTGGTAGCTCAAAACGGCTAGAATTTCCTGCTCCAAGCATTATAAGTGATATATCAAGCAAGATAACTCCTTTGAAAATTGTTACAGAATTATACATCTCAAAACTTCAAAATTTCTTTTTAAAAAAGTAAATTTTTAAAAGCTTATTTAGTTAGTTTAAATCAAAAAAGGACTAAAATGAGGTTTTTAAAAATCAAAAAAGGCCTTATATGAGAGATAAGACGCAGATGTATTATGCTAGGCGCGGCGAGATAACGCAAGAGATGAGCTATGTGGCAAGGATCGAAGGGCTTAGTGAAAATTTGGTGATGGATGAGGTGGCAAAAGGTAGCATCATCATCCCAGCAAATATAAATCATAAAAATTTAAAGCCAATGGGCATAGGCAGAAAGCTAAAGACAAAGGTCAATGCAAATATCGGCAACTCAAGCCTAAGTAGTGACATTTGCGCTGAGCTTAGAAAGCTTGAAATTTGCCTAGAATTTGGTGCTGATACGGTTATGGATCTAAGTACGGACGGCGATTTAGACTCTATTAGAAGTGCGATCATCGAGCATTCAAGCGTGCCAGTTGGCACAGTGCCTATGTATGAAATTTTAAAAGAGGCAAAAGAGGTTACAAATATCACAAATGAGCTCATTTTAGAGATACTTGAAAAGCAAGCAAAGCAAGGAGTTAGTTACTTTACGATACACGCTGGCTTTTTGCGTGAGTTTTTGCCACTTGTTAAAAAGCGTAAAATGGGCATAGTAAGCCGCGGTGGCAGTTTAAGCGCAAGCTACATGTCAAAGTTAAATAGACAAAATCCATTTTATGAAATTTTTGATCAAATTTTAGAAATTTGCGCAAGATATGATGTCTCGCTCTCGCTTGGCGATGGACTTCGCCCAGGATGCCTTTTTGATGCGACAGACGAGGCACAGCTTAGTGAACTAAAGGTGCTTGGAGAGCTAACGCTTCGTGCATGGGAAAAAGATGTGCAAGTGATGATTGAGGGTCCTGGTCATGTGCCATTAAATCAAATTGAGTATAATATGAAAATCGAACAAGAGCTCTGCCATGACGCCCCATTTTACGTGCTTGGGCCGCTTGTCTCAGACATAGGTGCAGGATACGATCATATCACCTCGGCGATCGGTGGCACAATGGCAGCATATCACGGTGCTAGCATGCTTTGCTACGTGACGCAAAAAGAGCACCTTGGCTTGCCAAACGAAAATGATGTAAGAGAGGGCATCGTAGCTCACAAGATAGCAGCTCATGCCGCAGACGTCGCGCTTGGCAAAGCTGGAGCTATCGAAAAAGATCATGCGATGAGTGATGCAAGATACGCATTTGATTGGAACAAGCAGTTTGAGCTTAGCTTTGATCCAAAAAAGGCTAGAGAGCTTCACGATGAGAGCTTGCCAGAAGACGCGTTTAAGAGCGCTCATTTTTGTTCGATGTGCGGACCAAAATTTTGTGCATATAAAATTTCAAAAGATCTAGAAAAAGGAGAAAAATGTTAAATAAAGAAGAGGTCTTAAATAGGCTAAAAGGTGTTATATATCCTGGTTTTGAAAAAGATATAGTTAGCTTTGGCTTTGTAAAAAATGTAGAAATCGGCGATAAAATTTTAATCGAAGTCGAGATCGTCAGCTCAAGCCCAGAAGTGGCAAACGAGCTAAAAACGGACATCAAACGTGTCATGGGCTCAAATGAGTATGTGCTAAATTTGATCCAGCCAAAGATACCTGAGGAGAAAAGTAACACTCAAAGTGGTAAAAATATCGCGCCACAAGTTAAAAATTTCGTAATGGTAAGCTCAGGAAAAGGTGGCGTTGGTAAATCAACCACAACGCTAAATTTAGCCATCTCAATGGCAAAACTAGGCAAAAAAGTGGGAATTTTAGACGCTGACATCTACGGACCAAATATCCCAAGAATGTTAGGTGAAGTAAATACTCAGCCACAAGTCGTTGGTAACAAGCTAAAACCGATACTTAGCCACGGTGTTGAGATGATGAGTATGGGCGTTTTGATGGAAGAGGGCATGAGCCTCATCTGGCGTGGCTCGATGATAATGAAAGCGATCGAGCAGCTGCTAAAAGACGTGCTTTGGAGCGAACTTGATGTCTTGTTTCTCGACATGCCTCCAGGAACGGGCGACGCACAGCTAACTCTAGCTCAAAGCGTGCCAGTAACGGCAGGTATTTGCGTCACAACGCCACAAGTGGTAGCGCTTGACGATAGCAAGCGTGCGCTTGATATGTTTGAGAAGCTCCACATCCCAATCGCTGGCGTCATCGAAAATATGAGTGGTTTCATCTGCCCAGATAATGGCAAAGAGTACGACATCTTTGGCAAAGGTACGACTGAAGAGGTAGCAAAAGCTTACAACACGCAAATTTTAGCCGAAATCCCTATCGAACCAGCTGTTCGCGTGGGTGGAGATAATGGTAAGCCAGTTAGCTTCTATGAGCCAAACTCAGTCACTGCAAAACGCTACGAGAGCGCGGCTGCTAGACTTTGGGAAGTGATAGAAAATATAAATAGTGATGGCGGAGCTGATAACTCAGCGATCCAACCAGTAAATGACGGCAAGAGTGCTTGCTCGAAGTAAAATTTACAAAAGATAAAAATTTATATCAAATTTTAAAATTTGCCAGTTTGAAGTTGGCTGCCAAAATTTAGCTTTGCTTGATACTTGGCTTAAATTTTGGAGCCAAAATGCACTTCAAATCAAAAATTTATTAACAGGAGAAAAGATGAAAGCGATCGTAACCGTAGTCGGAAAAGATAGAGTCGGCATCGTTGCTGGCGTCTCAGCAAAGCTTAGCGAGCTAGGGCTAAACATAGATGATATCTCACAGACTATTTTAGATGAGTTTTTTACGATGATGGCAGTGGTTTCAAGTGATGAAAATAAGGATTTTACGGTCCTAAGAGAAGAGCTTAATAAACTTGGAGAGAATCTAAAAGTAAAGATAAATATCCAAAGTTCCGCTATCTTTGATGCGATGCATACAATCTAAGGAAAAACAATGGACATCAAAAACGTAACCGAAACGATCTCGATGATCGAAGAGCAAAATTTTGACATCAGAACGATCACGATGGGCATTAGTTTGCTTGACTGCATCGATCCTGATATAAACAAAGCTTGCGACAAAATTTACGCAAAAATCACCACTAAAGCCAAAGACCTAGTCAAAGTGGGCAACGAAATTTCTACTGAGCTAGGCATACCAATCGTCAATAAAAGAGTGAGCGTGACGCCTATCTCGATAATCGGCGCCGCAACGGATGCAAAAGACTACGTGATGATCGCAAAGACGCTTGATAGAGCGGCTATTGAGGTTGGTATTGATTTTATAGGTGGTTTTTCAGCTTTAGTTCAAAAGGGATATCAAAAGGGCGATGAAATTTTGATAAATTCTATCCCGCAAGCACTTGCGCAGACTACAAAAGTGTGTGCAAGCGTCAATGTCGGCTCAACGAAAACTGGCATAAATATGAGCGCGGTGCGTGATATGGGACGTATCATAAAAGAGACGGCGGCAGCTTCGGAGATGGGTTGTGCCAAGCTTGTTGTCTTTGCAAATGCAGTCGAGGATAATCCTTTCATGGCTGGTGCATTTCACGGCGTGGGCGAGGCTGATGTGGTGATAAATGTCGGCGTTTCTGGCCCTGGCGTGGTAAAAAGAGCCCTTGAAAAGGTACGTGGCGAGAGCTTTGACGTGGTGGCTGAGACCGTTAAAAAGACGGCGTTTAAGATAACGCGTATCGGCCAGTTAGTTGGTCAAATGGCGAGTGAGCGCCTTGGGATGAAATTTGGTATCGTCGATCTCTCTCTTGCCCCAACACCAGCTGTGGGCGACTCGGTGGCTCGTGTGCTTGAGGAGATGGGGCTTGAGGCTGTTGGTACGCACGGAACGACTGCGGCACTTGCTTTGTTAAATGACGCAGTTAAAAAAGGTGGCGTCATGGCGTGCAATCAAGTGGGCGGCTTAAGCGGTGCATTTATCCCGGTCTCAGAAGATGAGGGCATGATAGCTGCGGTGCGCGCGGGATCGCTAAATTTAGAAAAGCTTGAAGCGATGACGGCGATATGCTCGGTTGGTCTTGATATGATCGCTATACCTGCTGACACACCAAGCGAGAGCATAGCTGCTATGATCGCTGATGAGGCGGCTATCGGCGTGATAAATCAAAAAACAACGGCCGTTCGAATTATACCTCTTGGACGTGAGGGCGATATGATCGAGTTTGGAGGCCTTTTAGGAAGAGCACCTGTGATGAAGATAAACAAAGCCTCTAGTGCCGACTTCATCGCTCGTGGCGGACAAATTCCAGCTCCAATTCATAGTTTTAAAAACTAATCTTCGAAGTCCGCTTTAAATTTGCGGACTTTTTCTTAAATTTATCCTAATCTTTTCAACTGCTTTTAGTTAAAATAATAAAAATTTTAAACCAAGGAGCTAAAATGAAAATTTTATCACTGCTTTTGATGCTACTTTTTACAGCGGTATGTGGCTTTGCAAATGATGGCAAAGTAAGAAGTATCGACATCTACGTCACGCCATACTACTCAGCAAATGCTGGCAAGGTGGAGTACGTAAAGGTCTATGACAAGATAGATGAGCTTTTAAAAAGTGGCAAAAAAGAGGGCTTTAAAAAGGCTGAAAAGATCGTACAAGACGCCCCACAAATGGTCTCTCCGATAACTCTTTTTGTTCTTTCAGCTCGCGCATACGATCTTGGACTTCGCGATGATGCGGTATTTTGGTTTTATGCGGCAAAAAATCGCGCGATCTTGCTAAGAGGCGTTATAGACATGGAGGGCGAGAAATTTACTGACGTGGTGGCCGCGATAGGAGCGTTTATGAAGCTTGTTGGCGACGTGGTCAATCCTTATGCATTTTGCGATATCAAAAAGCAACAAGAGATCGCTGATAAAGCGCTTGAATGGACTAAGAAAAATGCTTATGAAGCGATGTTCTCGCCAGAATTTAGCTCACCTCACGAAGATAGAAAAGCAGCCCTTGCAAAAGGCATAGAAAAGCTAGAAGCCCGCAATAAAAAAGAGAAAGATTACTTTTTAGATAAAGATAATCTTGCTAACTTTAAAGCTATGCGCAAGCAAAATGGCACTGATGAGAAATTTTGCTTCTAAATAGCGAGAAAAACTGAAAATTTGCTTGTAAATTTAGCTTTTTCTTTATGCTAAAAGGTCAAATTTACAAGTTATCTTCATTTTAGATGATAAATTTTAGGTCACTACAAATTTGCTTAAATTTGGCTCTTTTTCATAAGAGTAGCAAAACCACAAAAATGAGAATAAAAAATGACTTTAAAATTTGGCGAACTTGAAAAAGTTGCAACTGATGATGGCTTTATCTGGTATGCGGAGATGAAGCTTGAAAGTGAAATTTTTGATCAGGTACCATTTTGCCTTGTTAGCACAGATGGGGCAGATGTGGATGATGAGACGATTTTGCTTGCGCAGAGTATCACCCAGGATATCGACCGGTACATAAAAGATGCGCTTATTTTTTTACGAGATGAGCTTAAGCAAAAATGCCTTTTGAGCAAGGACGAGCTTAAATTGCTTGACGTGCCAGTTTGCGACCTGCCATTTAGCTCGCCACAATGTACCTTTTATTCACACGATAAGCAGTGGCTGATGAGATTTGCTGAGGGTGCGCTTGATATTTGTGAACCTTTTGGTATTGGGGTGATTTTTGAAGGTGAAAAGCCACTTCGTTTAGAAAATTTAGAGCTTAGCCAGGAGTGCTAATCGCGGATAAATTTTGCTTTTAAATGGTGAGATAAATTTAGTTGCTGTTTTAGGTTTTTAGCCCAAAACAGTAGAAATTTGCACTTATGCGTTGCAGTAGCAATAATCACTTGGATCTTTTTCTTTTGTGATCCTAGCTCTTAGGTCGTGACGGATGATCTCTATCGACCAGAACCATATCATGTGGCCGACAAATTCAGATACATGCTCGTACCAAGGGAGTGTCCAAAGTGGTGGAGTAAGCCCCAAAATAGGTAATGTGATCACGTGAACAGCGATATTTACGATAACGCCAACTAGTAAGCCTTGCCATATTGTAATCTTTGGAAATTTCTCAGCCAAAACACAATAAGCAACCGCAAAAACGATCGAAAATAATATATGCGTCATCATTACGTAGTTAAATGCATGCCCTGCAAACTCGTAAATAGCGGCATTTGGATCGGCTACGCCCAAATAATCCCTTAAAAATACATAAGGCGGATTTAAGAAATTTCTAGAGCAATCGATCGCATCGGCTGCTCTAATGGCACTCTCTGGTCCACAAGCAGCGTTAAACATATCCATCGGACTTCTTGGAGGAAGTGGAAATTCTGCTCCCCATTTGACAAAAGCTGAGACAATGCCAGCGACAAGGCCGATTAACACAGCCAGAGCAAATCTAGGTTTTGTTACTAAATTTGACATTTAAACTCCTTCTTTAAATTTTGCGAAATATTATTGCAATTTACTTTATGATAAGGTTAATCATTATTAAAAATATAAAAATATTTAAAAATTTTAATGGACTTAAAATCATAAAATTTTTAGCCATTTTTGGCTAGACTAAGAAAAAATTTAAAGGAGAATAGATGTCTAAAGAGTTTAAAGATGCAAATGAATTTAAGGAATTTTTTGAAGAATTTAGAAAAAAAGATGGCTACAAAGATCCGCTTGCTTTTGGTATCGCTAGGATCGATCGCGGACAAAAAAATACAGATAAAATTTTGCAAGCGACATTCGCTGTTGTAAATTACAAAGAGAGCTTTTTAAGCGCAGCTGCTTATATCTATGCCTTGCAAAAATGTGATGTTAAGGTTGATTTTAATGGCTCTGAATTTGTAGCCGATCTTACTCCAAAAGTGGTGAAAAAAGCTAGCAAGCTCTTTAGTGTTTTTGAAAAAGAGATAAGCTCTCATAAAAATGTACAAAATTTGCATGCCGTAAAAATGGCATTCGATGACGATCTTGAACTAAATGAGAATAAATTTAAGCTTGTGTTTTTATTTGATGATGCAAAACCACTTAGCGTAGAGGCCGTATATCTCAAGCTTTACTTGATCTCACTTGGTAAGGTCGCACCTAGAACGATCGTGCTTGATGGAGCTTTTGGTGTGTTGCCAAATGTTGCATGGACTAGCCAAAATACGCCGATTGAGCTTGAATGGCTAAGAGAAAATGAAATTTCTCTAAAGATGTTTGGCGAATACCCAGCAATCGTTAGCGTCGATAAATTCCCAAGATTTTTAAGCCATATCATTCCGGCTGATAACACGAGAATTTTAGACTCAGCTAAGGTTCGCATGGGTGCTGCCGTGTATCCTGGCACAGTCGTTATGCCAGGTGCTGCCTACATCAACTTTAACGCAGGTACAACTGGTGGCGTGATGGTCGAAGGCAGAGTCAGCAGCTCTGTCGTAGTTGGCGAGGGTAGCGACGTAGGCGGAGGGGCAAGCATACTTGGCGTACTAAGTGGCACAAACGGGAACCCTGTAAGCATCGGCAAACACTGCTTGCTTGGGGCAAACTCAGTTACAGGTGTACCTCTTGGTGATAACTGCATCGTGGATGCTGGTATAGCAGTGCTTGAAGGCACAAAGGTCTATATATCAGCTAGCGAGTGCGAAAAGTTAGCTAAGCTAAATCCAGAGTTTAAATTTGAAGCTGAAATTTACAAAGCACTTGAGCTTGGCGGGCTAAATGGACTTCATTTTAGACAAAATAGCCAAACAGGTCAGATCACTGCAAGTGCGAGCAAAAGGGCGATCAAGCTAAATGAGGCACTTCATTAAAAGGAGCTAGCATGAAAGTTGGCATTTTGATGTTTGACAAGCTAAATCTACTAAGCTTTGCCAAAATTTATGATTTTTTACATAAATTTGAGGATTTTAATATCAAGACTTACGCACTAAAGCCTGAGATTGTCGATGAATTTGGCGTCAGGCTTCATCCAGAAATTTATGCTGAGAGCCTTTATGGTGTAGATATCTTAATCGTGCCAGATGGCGTTGGAGCACTTGGATTAAGATACGATGAGATATTTTTAAGCTGGGTTAAAAGCTCGGCGAGTGCGAAATTTAAGATAGGTTTTGACCTTGGCGTGCTTATCCTTGGTGGTGCTGGATTTTTAGAAGATAGAGAGGCTTGCATAAGGGGCGGATACAAAAATGCACTTAGTGACTACTGTGATGTTAATGATGCCAAGATGTGCGAAAGTAGGGGTGTCATAAGCGTTAGTGAATTTGATGATAGAATCAAAGAACAGCTGACAACGATACTAGGTAAAGATAATTTTTAATGGCTTTGACTCTTAAATTACGATAGAAATTTTATATTTTTAGTAAGCTTATAGCTTGTTTATAGCGCTATTTACCGCTTGTAGGTGTGCTACATTATCCACTCTGTGAAATCAAAATTTAAATTATTTCCAAGCTTTGTTATCTGCTCTAAAATTTCATAATAATTTTTTCTATTTGCTTAAATAATGCTAGAGATAGAAAATGGCTTAACACCATCTTCTCTTAAAAAGTAGTGCGCCAAAGCCCTTGTTATGCGTCCATTACCGTCATCATAAGGATGGATAAAAAACTAAAGATGTGCAATAAAACTTTTTAGATATGCGTTTTCAAGGCTTTTGTTGATAAAATTTTAAAAGTTCTCATCTCATCTTCTATACCTCTACTGGCAAGGCTTCATAGTGGATTTGCACATTTTCTGGAGAGCCTGAGACGACGCTCATCTCATCATCTCTAAACTTGGCTCGTTTTATCTTGTAAGTTTTGCTTTGGATATATTCAAACAAGGTATTGTGCCAGCTATGTAGCCGCTCGAGGTTCATATAGTCTTTGTTTAAATTTACTTCAAACATTAGCGAGACTAGATTAACACTGTGTCTAGTCGCATGAGTGTCAGCTAGCCAGTCAAAATTTTCATATAGCCTCTTTTTTATCTACGAGCGAATGCTTGATCTTTTAAGCCTTTCGCCCCCTATGAGAGATGAACTTATTATTTCATCTTCAAGTGCACTAATTTGCACCTTTAAAAGATCGTCTCTGCTGATATTGCTTGTTAGCTCTTTTAAATTTTTATGGTCTTGCTCTAACTTATTTGTAAGGGTGTCTATTACTCTTTTGTCGAAAGAAAAATTTGGGTAGTTGGGATGTTGTCGTATCCACAGGTTTTGTAATTTTTAATCAATGCACTGAACTTATTTATAGCAGTAAAATTTGGTATATGTATTGTTTTTGATTTGCTATTTGTAGAAGTCGTTTTTTTGTTAGAAAAGAGCCAGTTAAAGTTAAGGCTAGATAAGATTATCTACCTAGCCTATAGTCTCTTCTAGCATCCTTATAACCACGTCTATATCCACGCTCAAAACCATCATCATAGTCGTCATCGTTATAGTAGCCTCCGCGGTAACCACGCTGAAATCTATCATATCTTTCGTACTCATTTCGATAGTATGGGCGGTAGTTAGGCGGATATGGCGCATAGTTTGGATCAACAGGATAGTAGCCATTTGCACGGCAACTATCCTCGTCAAATTTTTCTATTCCGTTGCGAAATTTGTAGCTTTCTATTTTTTTGTCAAAGCTATCAATGCTTCTTATATCGCCATAAATTTTAGCCATTTCTCTTTGATTTATAAGACCACAAAGCCTAGCTTCAACTTTTTTTTCATAACTCATAGCAAACAAAAAAGTCAATGAACAAAATAAAATGGCTAAAAATTTCATGTTATTCTCCTACTTTTAGACTTCCGCCTTTTCCAAGACCACCTTTTACGGTTTGTGCTTTGTAATCTTTTAGGGCAATAACTAATTGATTCATCGAATCAAGAAAAGCATTTACAAGTGTTTTTCCTTCAGGTGTTCTTGAATACGCGCCAAGTCCAGCACCAAGAGAAGCGCCAGCACCGCCGCCCATGCCAAAGAAGTCAGTGCTAGAAGCTGAGCCAATAGCTGCCGCTAATTGAACACCTGAACGATTTTCTATAAGAACCAATGTGGTTTGTGTCTCTTTTGTTGAAAAACCACCAGCTATAGCACCTGCTACACTACCAAAAAGTGCTCCAACAAGAGCACCTGCACCGCCCGTATCTTCGTTACTAAAGAAAATTTCAGGGCGAATAGTATAATCAGCTGCTACCATTTTACCTTTGCCAAAACCAGAACCGCTACGTAGTTCGCCTGATCTATCAAGTGCACGCTCTTGCATCATATTATCCATCATAGCGCCACGTTCAACTATAACAAAACAACCAGTTTGTTGTGCAAGAAGGCGTAAAACAGGAATAGTTGATGTGAGCTCGTAGTTGCGTGTTAAATATGAATACCAGTCAGAATTCTGATCTTCGTAAAACGCAAGTGTTCCAAGAGTGCTACTACACTTTTCTATTTTTGTGTTAGCGTTTTTGTTGTTGCTACCAGCAGCACTGCCAGTTACGCCATTGTTGTTGCCAGTTGCGCAACCGCTTAAAAGTAAAACTCCAAGACCTACGCTTAGTAAAGATGAACTTAACTTCATTTTTATCCTTAATGTTTAAGTTGGTCTTAGCATTATATATAAGCAAATATTATAAAAATATTAATATAAGATTTATGTTTAGTAGCATAATGCAAAACTACTTTTATAAAAATTTAAGTAGCCAGCAAGATGCCAGCCACACGAGTTATTCGACAGTTACGCTTTTTGCAAGATTCCTTGGCATATCGACGTTGTTGCCAAGTCTAACAGAAATTTCAAGAGCAAGTAGCTGAAGTACAAGCATCATCTCGAAAAATTCGCTCATATAGTGATCTTGCGCGCTTGTTTTTACGTAGTCATCGCTTAGCTCAAACTCAAGTGGGCTTATCGCTAGGATGTATGCATCTCTTGCGGCAAGCTCTTCGACGTTGCTCTTTGTCTTTTCATAAAGTAAATTCTGAGGCATTAAAGCGATCGTAAATAGCTTCTCATCTGCAAGTGCGATAGGGCCGTGCTTCATCTCGCCTGAAGGATAGCCCTCGGCGTGAAGATATGAGATTTCTTTAAGCTTTAGCGCACCTTCAAGTGCTAGCGGATAGAAAATATCTCTACCGATAAAAAAGAAGCCATGCCCGTGCAAATAGTGCTTGCTTAGGCGGTGAAGCTTCTCTTGAAGAGAGTTATTGATATTTAAAATTTGTGGAATGTGAAGAAGAGTTTTGATCTCGTGATCAAGCTCTTTTTTGCTGATAGAATTTTTAGCTGCCGCCATTTGAAGCACAAGCATCCAAAGTACGATGATCTGCGTTGCAAAGGCCTTTGTGCTTGCCACACCTTTTTCGATGCCAGCACGAGTTAGAAGAGTATTGTCAGCTAGTCTAACGATAGATGAGTTATCAACATTACAAATAGCAAGCGTTCTAAGCCCAGCCTCTTTTGCTATCCTAAGTGCCTCAAGAGTGTCGGCTGTCTCGCCACTTTGTGAGATAACGATGAAGAGTGAGTTTTTGTTTAGATAAGGCTTTCTGTATCTAAATTCACTTGCCACTTCGACCTTTGTTCTAACTTTGGCAAGTCTTTCAAAAAGATAGCTTGCGGTTAGCGCTGCATGGTAGCTCGTACCGCACGCACAAAGTACGACATCATCGATACTTTTTAGATATTCATCGTCTAAATTTTCAAGGGTGACTTTGTGGTTTTTGACTCTGCCCATGATGGTTTCAGATACGACCGCACCTTGCTCGTAAATTTCTTTCTCCATAAAAAATGTATAGCCCTCTTTTTGGGCATAGCTCTTATCTTTTGGTAAAGCATTAAACGTTATGCTCGCCTTTTTGCCGTATTTAAAGACTGCGATCTCGTCTAAGCTCACGTAGCCGTAATTGTTGTCATCAAGATATGCCACCTCTGTTGCATTGCCGATAAGTGGAGCGTCAGATGAAGCAAAATATAGCTCTTTTTCATTACTCTTTCCTATCGCCATAGGAGCGGCATCTTTTGCAAAAAATATCTTATCAGGCGCAGTTTTGGTGATAAGTAGCGTCGCATAAGCGCCTCTTAGCTTTGCAATAGTTGCCTCATAAGCTTTAAATGGATCTTTTTTCTCTTTTAAAATTTCTTCAAAAAGGTGCACGATCACCTCAGTATCGGTTTGGCTGACAAATTTCACGCCCTTTGCCTCAAGCTCATCTTTAAGCTCTTTGTAGTTTTCGATGATGCCGTTGTGAACGACAAATGAGTGCTCGCCAAGGTGCGGGTGAGCGTTTATCTCAGTTGGTTTGCCGTGCGTCGCCCAGCGTGTGTGACCTATCGCCACGCCAAAACCTTCTGATGTAAAGTCCTTTGTCTTTTGGGCTAAATTTTCAAGCTTGCCAACAGCCTTGAAAAAGTCGATCTTGCCATCACTCATCACAGCCATGCCAGCGCTGTCGTATCCACGATACTCAAGCTCTTTTAGACCGCTTAAAATGACCTCTTTTTTCTCTTTATCTCCGATGTATCCTACGATTCCACACATGTTTTACTCGCTTATTAATAAATTTAATATCTCTTCGCCTTTACTCTCAAGTCGCTCGTTTTTCTCGATCAAAAAGAGATTTCTCGTTCTATTTTTAACCGTCTGAATTCTAGCACTCGTGACTTGAAAATTAAGCCTGTCAAAAACACTCATCACATAAGCCATTAGCCCACGCTGATCTTTTGCGTTGATGCTAAGTTTGGCGTAATCTTTTGAGTGATTTAGCTCGAAGTTTATCTCATCTTTGTTAATGTTTGGTTTCAAAGGCTCTTTTAAAACCTCGCTATTTAGGGATTTTAGAGCTAAATTTTTAGTAATTTCAAGCTCCTCTTTTTTAACATTTTGGTTAAAATCAAGCCTGATATAAAATTTCTTCTCAAAAAGCTCAAATATCTCCATATATGCAAGGTCAAATTTGGCAAATTCATAGAGCAGGGCGCTTAAATTTAGGCTCTTTTTTGTATAAATCTGAATGCTTAAATTTTTAGAGTTATTTATAAAAATTTCTGTCGTATCTAAGCTATCTGCAGCCTTGCTTAAATTTACGATCTCACTCGCACTATATTTTATAAAGACAAGATTTGATGTGATTTTAAAAATTTTCTCTTGCAAGCTTGGTTCAAGCGCCAAAAACTCGCTATTTCGTTTTATAGACTGCTCTTTTTTTACGCGCCTTGTTGCTTCATCTAGTAAATTTTCATCGCTAAATGCACTAAGAGAAATTTCATAAAGCTCTCTTAAAAGCTTTGCAGTATAGGCATTATAAAGCCTCTCGTTTGTCGCATTTATCACGCAGTAGCTAAGGATGTAAAGTAGTTTTAAAACCTGCTTGTCGCCAAGCTTTGAGATAAAAGCAAATATAACGCGTTGGGAATAAATGTCTTCTCTGTTTGAGACGTTGCTCATTAGCGTGTGGTATTTTATCAAGATGACGCCGATATTTACGGCTTTTTGACTTAAATTTAGCTTGTTTGCGTAGGCTCTAAAGATATTAGCGCCGATATTTGCGTGATCTTTGCCAAGCCCCTTGCCAACGTCGTGCATTAAAGTCACGATCTTTAGCATTGTTTTGCCCTCCAAGCAAAGCTCGGTATAGAGATTTTTTATGAATTTATCTTTTATATTTTCAAGAAATTTTACACTTAAAATACTATGCTCATCGACCGTAAATTCGTGATAGCCGTCGTACTGAGCTAGCTGACTGATGTGTTCCATTGGTTTTATTAAAATTTGTATCATTTGCGCATCGAGCAATGATTTTAAAATTGCGTAGGAATTTTTTCTTAAAAATATCTTCTTAAACTCGCTTATAGCGCGCTCTAGTCCATCTTTTGTGATGATGGCTCGCTTGATATAAAAGATCGCGCTTATATCAAATTTATAATCCACATCTTTTAGCTCTAAAAGCTCATTTATGAGATCCTCGATGAGCGCTGGCTTTTTGTGAAGTGGCACGTAGATGACGCCATTTATCTCATAAAAGCCATTTTTTAGCCTAGCAAATTTTCTCTGCTCGAAGCTTAGCTCGCTTTTGAAAAATGGCCTGCAAAGCGAAGCTGCGATAAATCTTGAATAAATGGCTACATTATTCATCGAGCTTAGCATCTTTTGGCTGATGACACTCTCGTTGTCTTGTAGTTTTTTGGACTTTGTCTGCATGAAATTTGTCGTGATCTCGACACTTGAAGCGCTGAAAGTATCGGTGTTTTGTGTTAAATTTAAAGCACTTAGCAAGCTTAGTAAAAAATCCACATTTAGATTAAAACTTGCGATCTCTTTTTCATTCATCACTTTAAGGGCTTGCGATCTAACCGAAACGTCGCTATCAAGGCAGTTTAGTATGCAGTTTAAGCGGTAAATTTCATCGATCCCGCCAAAGCCACTTTTTAAATTTGGCTCTTGTGCCAAGTAGCTTATGCTAGAAAATGGCAAAAATGCCTTTAAATGGTAGTTTAAAAAGGCTTTTTTATCAAATTCTTTTATCTTTACGATCTCGCTTTTTACTAGGCGGTAAAGGCTTTTTGAGCCACAAATGTAGCGAAGTTGCGAGGTTTCGCTTTTAAATTTAAGGTCATCTTTGAAATTTATAAAAATTTCATCCACTTCGGCGCTTTTTATCACAAATTTCATGCCAGAGCCATCTAAAATTTCAGAAAAATCTTTTAAGAAATTTTTTATATTGTAGCCCTTTAAATTTTTATAAACTAGCAAAATTTCAAGCTCGCTATTTGCGCTAAGCAGCGTTTGAGCGTATTTGCCAGTGGCTAGAACGCTAAAAGCAAAGCTGTCGTTTTGTGGCACAAACTCATCAAAAAATTCTCGCATAGTTTCATTTAAATAAGATTTTATAAAATCATCATACTCTTTGGCTAAGAAATTTGTGAAATTTCTGCCTTGATTTTTTTGAAAATGT
Organism: Campylobacter concisus; assembly: GCF_003048905.1. Classification (NCBI taxonomy): domain Bacteria; kingdom Pseudomonadati; phylum Campylobacterota; class Epsilonproteobacteria; order Campylobacterales; family Campylobacteraceae; genus Campylobacter; species Campylobacter concisus. The sequence continues at coordinate 5,068 of NZ_PIRO01000005.1, read as the reverse complement.
TTTGGCAAATTTGCCTTATAATCAAGAAATTTCTCTTTGATCTTTGAATAATTATCGCTATTTTTGGCACTTTTATCAGCTAGCATTTAGTGTTTCCATTGTTAAAAATATCTTGGCAAATGTTACATAATTTTTGCAAAAACAAAGCTTTATTTGCTTATAATAAAGCCTTAAGTTCAGCTTTAGGACGATATAAATAATGAATCTATTACAAAAACTAGAAAGTGGCGAGAGATTAAGCAAGCAAGAGGCTTTTTCGCTTTATGAGCTTGATCTTTTTACCTTGGCTAAATTTGCCGACAAAAAGCGCAGAAAACTGCACGGCAACAAGGTCTTTTTTAACGTAAATCGCCACATAAACCCAACAAATATCTGTGCTGACATCTGTAAATTTTGCGCATTTTCAGCCCACAGAAAAAATCCAAATCCATACCTAATGAGCCACGAAGAAATTTTAAAGATCGTTGATGAGAGCGTGAGTCACGGTGTAAAAGAGATACACATCGTCTCCGCCCACAACGCAACTAGCGGCTGGCAGTGGTATTTAGAAATTTTTAAAAAGATAAAGGCAGCTCATCCAGAGCTTCACGTAAAGGCGATGACGGCGGCTGAGATCGACTTTTTATCAAGACATTACGGCTTAAGCTACGATGAGGTGATAGAAAAGATGCTCGAATACGGCGTCGATAGCATGCCAGGGGGTGGGGCTGAAATTTTTGACGAAGAGGTCAGGGCTAAAATTTGCAAAGGCAAAGTAAGTAGCGAGAACTGGCTCAAAATCCACAAAATGTGGCATGATAAAGGCAGACAAAGCAATGCAACGATGCTTTTTGGTCATATAGAAAGCCGTGATAATAGGATCGATCATATGCTAAGGATTAGAGACTTGCAAGATGAAACTGGCGGATTTAACGCGTTTATCCCGCTTGTCTATCAAAGAGAAAACAACTACTTAAAAGATGTTAAATTTTTAGGATCAGCTGAAATTTTAAAGACTCTGGCGATCTCACGTCTTGTGCTTGATAATGTCCCACATATCAAAGCTTACTGGGCTACTTCGACGCTAAATTTAGCGATGATAGCTCAGGAATTTGGCGCTGATGATCTTGATGGCACGATAGAAAAAGAGAGCATCCAAAGTGCAGCTGGCGCAAATAGCGCAAATGGCGTTACGCTAAAGACATTTTGCGATCTCATAAAAACATCTGGTTTTACGCCGGTTGAGCGTGATAGCTTATATAACGAACTTAAAATTTACTAAAAGGAGCTTGGGGTGAAATTTTTTGACTTAGCACAAAACAAAACGAGTGTGAAGCAGGAATTTGGAGCGGGACTTACGACATTTTTGGCGATGATGTATATCGTGCCGGTAAATGCGATCATTATGAGCAAAACTGGCATGCCTTATGAGGCACTAATCACGGCAACTGCGCTAATTACCATCTTTTCTACGATATTAAATGGTCTTTGGGCGAACACGCCAGTTGCGATGAGCGTTGGCATGGGGCTTAATGCTTATTTTACATTTGGTCTTTGCATCGGTATGAAAGTGCCTTGGCAAACGGCTCTTGGCGTTGTTTTTCTAAGTGGCGTGATATTTGTTGTCTTGTCTTTTACAAATTTTAGAATGTGGATAATAAGATCCATCCCACTTGATCTAAGAAGAGCGATAAGCGCTGGCATAGGCACCTTTATCAGCTTTGTTGCGTTTCAGCAAATGGGCTTTATCGTAAATAGCGACGCAGTTTTGGTTGGCATAGGAAATTTCAGAGATCCAAACGTGCTTCTTGGCGTTCTGGGGTTATTTTTGGTTATTTGCTTTTGGGCGTGGAAGATAAAGGGCGCGTTTATCCTAGCCGTGCTTGCTACTTCAGTGATTGCTTGGGTGCTTGGTATCGCTCCTCATCCAACAGAAATTTTCTCAACTCCAGCTTCTATCTCACCGATATTTTTAGAGCTTGACATAAAAGGCGCGCTTAGTCTAGCCTTGCTTCCTGTTGTAATCACCTTTTTTGTGACTGATCTTTTTGACTCGATAGGCACGCTAGCTGGCGTTGGCACAAGGGCTGGGATATTTGACGAAAACAAAAAAGATGGCGTCGTAAAACTTGAAAAAACTCTTGAAGCTGACGCTATTGCTACCGCAGCTGGCTCGCTTGTAGGCGTAAGTACGACCACATCGTTTGTAGAGAGTGCTAGCGGTGTAGAAGAGGGCGGTAGAACTGGTCTAACGGCTGTATTTTGCGGACTTTTGTTTATACTTACACTCTTTATGTTGCCACTTTTTAAAGCGATCCCTAGCAATGCCATTTATCCGATCCTTGTGATGGTTGGCGTGCTTATGTTTGCTGAGCTTGCTAGTATAAATTTCAAAGATCCGGCCATTGCGGTTGCGACATTTTTTATAGTCGTGCTCATCCCACTTACTTACTCGATCACAAACGGCCTTGCATTTGGTTTTATGTCATACGTCATAGTTAAGCTTATAAAGAGAGAATTTAGTGATATAAATTTAGGTGTAGTCGTGCTAGCGCTCATTAGTTTTATCGTATTTTTAGTGCATTGATAAGGATGAAAGATGATATTTTATAGCTACGATGAATTTGCCGTTGATGCCAAAAAGATGGCAAAACAGATAAAAGATGAGTTTGATCCAGAGGTGATACTAGCCGTGGCAAGAGGTGGTCTAACGCTTGGCCACTCACTAGCTGTTGCGCTTGAAAATAGAAATTTATTTACATTAAATTCTATCCACTACGAGGATACAAACAAGCTTGATACGATACAAATTTTTAACGTACCAGATCTTAGCAAATACACTAAAATTTTGCTTGTTGATGATATCATCGATAGCGGCGAGAGCATGGTCGAGATAAAAAGAGAGCTGCTTAAACGCTATCCAAATTTAGATATAAAGATAGCAACTGTATTTTACAAAGAGAAGGCTCTGCTTTTGCCTGAATTTAAGGTAAAAGAGGCTCACGATTGGATCGAGTTTTTTTGGGATATACATATTTAAGGAAAATTTTTGCTAGATAAATTTAGAGAATTTGTTAGACATCATGTCGCTTTTAGCGTATTTTTAATATGTTTGATTGATTGTATATTTTTACTTTTTACGGCAAATTCTCTTAGCATAAGTTACAGTGAAGCTGAAATTTTTTTTAACAAACAAAATTTTCTTAGCCATGTTTTAAACTTAAGCGTTCAAATTTTTGGTCAAACAGATATTGCTCTAAGATCTGTGATGATCGCGTTTCATGTCATAAGCGTCGTTTTAATGTATAAGGTAAGCAAATTTTACATTAAATTAGAGTTTGACAGACTTATTGCGGTATTGCTTTTTATCTTACTTCCTGGCACGATAGCTTCAGCTCTTATTGTCAATAATGCTGGGCTTTGCGTTATGCTGGCGCTCTTATGTATATACTTTTTCCATATTAAAAATAAAATTTTATTTGTAACATTTTTTTGTCTTTCTTTTTTTATAGATGGCGATTTTTTGATATTTTACGTAGGATTTTTTATATTTGCACTTTACAAAAGAAAGCCGCCTCTTGCTTGGCTAAGTGCTATTTTGTTTTTACTCACGCTTTACTTTTTTGGTTTTGATACAAATGGTAGGCCAAGTGGGCACTTTATCGATACTTTTGGTATCTTTGCCGCTGTTTTTTCGCCGTTTATTTTTATCTTTTTTGTCTATACGATTTATAGAATTTGGGTTAAGGAAAAGAAGGATCTTTTATGGTTTATCGCCATTTGCTCATTTTGCTTTTGTATGATAGTCTCAGTGCGCCAAAGGCTAGAGCTTGAGCAGTTTTTGCCGTTTTGCGTGATCGCAACGCCACTTATGGTAAGAGTTTTTTTTAATTCGTATCGCGTAAGATTGCCAAAATTTAGAAAAGGCTATAAAATTTGTACGACTTTAGTGATGCTTTTTCTGGCTATAAACTGGTCGATGATTGTATTTAATCAAATTTTTTACCTATTTTTGGATAATCCAACAAAGCATTTTGTCTATAAATTTGATATTGTAAAAGAGCTTGCTGATAAATTAAAAGAAGCGGAAATCAAGGATTTATACACTGACAATAAAAAGCTTGCATTAAGACTTAAATTTTATGGTATAGATGTAAGAGATGAGTCTAAAAATTTATTATTAAGCGTCGATCTAAATGGAAAATCAAAATTTTGCATAGAAAAAATGGGAAAAGTAATTGCAAATTTTGACATAAGAGGCAGGTAGATGCATAAAAACAAGGGTTTTACTGTTATAGAGCTTATCTTTGTGATTATTGCCGTAGGCATACTTGCAGCAATGATCATACCAAGGCTAGAAATAAACGGAGCTAGAGAGGCAGCTACACAGATGCTAACGCATATAAGGTACGCCCAACACCTTGCCATGCAAGATGATAAATTTGTACATTCTGAAAATGAAAAATTTTGGTTTAAAATGAGATGGGGGATAGCTATCAATGACACTAGTTTGCAAGAGTGCTCTGTAGATGAGCCTGGGGTTAAATCTTGGAAATATAGTATTTTTTATGATAAAAGAGGTGGTGGTAATAAATTTAGTGGTAATCTAAATTCCAAAGAAGAGGTTGCCGTCGATACACAAAAGTCAAATAAATTTTTAAGTGCGGGCTGGAGAGGCATTCCTCAGTCCTATTGCAATAAAATTAATACAGATTTAAATATCGAGAAAAAATATGGCATAAAATCAGTTAAATTTGTCGGTAGTTGCGGAAAAGGCAAAATGCAAACCATTGATTTTGATGAATTAGGTAGGCCTATGAGAGTAGTAAGTGTTACTGGCAATAAAGGAGCAAAAAGACCTTATTCAAGACTATTAAAAGGTGATTGTAAGATAGTTTTAACAGATAAAAATAACAATGTAGCCTCTATAAATATAGAAAAAAGAAGTGGATACGCATATATAAACTAAACCCTATAAACCTACTAATAAAAATACATACTTTAAAATTTTTAATCGCCAACAATTTTTTCTCAAATTCCCTAATTATTTCAACTATCTTTAAGTATTGCTCGTATATAATTCCAGCTC